>NZ_DBMCWA010000001.1:0-242890 GCF_056977735.1 Succiniclasticum sp. | reverse complement strand
TTATATGTTAGTTAGCTTATACCCGCATGGAATAGCGGGGTTGAACCACTCGAAATTATCGTAGAAGACCTAATTTACAGAAATAGTTTCACACTCTCCAAAAAGGAAAAAATAAGAATTCCAACGAAGTTCCCTTTTACACAGATAATGCGAACGGCTTGCTATGTTCAGACTCCATAGCAAGCCGTTTTCTTATGTCACTCTCTTCTATCAGAGTTGTTTCTATTATTTACTATCCACCAAACTCATTTTGCACTGCAATACATTCGAATAATATTGAAAACGATCCCAGTCCTCGTCGTCCTCATCCTCTCTACATTTTGTAATTATAAATATATCATCGTAATGCAATTGTAACCCTGTAGCTTCACAGTTACCAAAAATATATTCAGGAGGATTGGATTTTATGCATTTCGTTTTACCAATGCCACGCGTTTTGCAAAGAGATTTGTAATCATGTCCATCCTTGTTTTTATATATTATATTGTAATAGTATCCTTCTTGGATATCATTTTGCCTGCAATTCACCAGTTCTTTTTTAAATTTATTAACCAGCGTCAAATTTGCTTTTCCTGTATCATCATATGTCATCAAGTCAATTTCCCAGCCTTGCCCAAGTCTTTTGGGCTCAGCCAACTCATGATTGTTTTTGAGTAATGCTAAAACGACCTCCAGTGATTCATGCACTGCCACAATATCTTTAACGACAAACTCGTCAGTTTTAAAAAGCAAATAAAGTCTTCCCATGTCTCTCTCCTTTTTGTTTAAGTTTATTCTCTGTTAGTTTGATCTGCGCAGGAGAATAACCTTGTTTTGTTGTCAGTTCCATGTCGTGTTTTGCCTGCTCACGTGAGGTTTTTCTCCGCAGGATTATTAATCACGTTTCTTGCCTGTAGTGATTTGCATTATTTTACTATCAGAACACCTCCTTATACGATTTTCTTTCGATAAATGATTAAGGAGTCCACCTTTGGCTCCGTCCCTGGTTTCTTAACAATCTTCCTTTGTTCCATTTCATCCCCATACTCCTGCTGTTCAAGCCTCTTAATAGAAGCTTTGTAAAACATGGTAAGATTAGACAGAAAGGGTTTAACATCAATTGCAACCTTGAAAGTCCTATCAAACACAAACTCTACGTTGTCAGTATTTATTTCCAATTCTACGCTAATTCCACGCAAGCGGTATTTCCGGATAGCGCGTTCAATACGTGTCGGACGCTCATACATACGCACCGTCAAGGTATTAGCATTCGAATTGTTCACAGCCAGAATGAATAGCCCGTGCAGAGGTTTTGGCAAACTGTAGTCTCCCTTTCTAACATCTTTAAAGAACCAATCCATATTTACCCCTTCTTTCAGATTTCCGGTTGTTGCAGCATTAGAAAGATTCTCAAATTCACTCATAGTTCCTTCCCCTCCCTGAACTTTTCGTCCCTTATCGCGTCTTACTTTTATTTGTGCTGTTTATATTATAAATTGATTGCATTTTTATTGGTGTCTGTTTAGGACACAAATTAAAAATGAACGTGGATATTTTTTTCTGGCAAACTTAACTCTTTAATTCAGCTATTTAAAAGAATGTACCAAATTAATATGTTTGCAACACTCACCACAACACTTTTAATCGAATGGATGATGTTTTTCCACAATACCCTTTAAAAGACAGCTACAAATACGTTATTATTTGATTGAAAAACTGCAAGGCAAAGGGCTGCACAGGTAACCCTTTTTGTTTGTCCCCGATGTCTCAACGTAAGAAGAAGAGAATTGGTATCAGTGAAATCTTGTCAAAGATTGCCAACACCAGCCAGCCTGCCAATACTACAAATGTAATAACCGTAAGCCAGATGCCGATTTTACAATCATCATAAGTCTTTCCCGTTAACGTTTTCAGTATCTCAAGGGCCAGTACTGTCATCACCGCTACGCGCATGGTTGCTCCTTTGTGGCCTTCCGCAGCACATCTTCGCTGATGTTGTACTTTTTGCTTCCATGGCAAAAGCCGTTCCTGCTGCAACGCTTCTGGTCAGGATTAGAACTGTTAGGTACAGAACAGCCGCAATCAGAATCTCTTTCATTGTCCAATCATGTTTGGGAAATGGCCAGGAATCCGGGTTCGGCCCGATTATCGTGTGCAGTGCGTAAAACATTGTGAATTCCTCCTTTAACTCGCTTAATCAGTATTTACAATACTCGCATACAATCTGCCTTCAGGTTATCCGCCTCTTTCGTTTCGTTATAACCTGCCGGACTGTTATACTAGCACCCATTGTTCAGGTCGTGGTTTCCCGCCGGGCAACATTTCTTAAAGATTGTAAATTTAAAAATCCCTGCCTGCATTAACGTCATAACATTACTGTAGACAGGGATTCACTTATTTATTGTTTTCGTTAGCAGTTTCTTTACTCTATCACTTCCACCCACTCACCCTGACTTCTTAACCACATATGGATACCCTCACCATAAGCCTCTGCCTCAACCAGATACCCCTTTTCGTCCTTTTTGATAACCTTTGCGGTGGGCAATCTGTCTAATACGGCCTCCAGCGATTTTTCCTGAACATAGAACTTTACTTTCTGTAACTCTCCCGGCCACATGAACTGCACCCGCTTCCGGAATTCTCCTTCCTCAAACCGATTGGCATACAGACCTTTAAAACAGTCCTTTGTAATTCTCAGCCGCTGGATGCGATCAATCCTATAAATGGCAGGATATTTATATTCTTTCAGTGTCTTGTCATATTCTCTGCTCTGATCCATGTCAATAAAGGCTATCAGGTAAAAATAATGTTCGGAAAACAGAATTCCCGCCGGCCTTACGGTACGCTGGATCAGTTCATTGTACTTGTTCCTGTAAACAAAATTGATGAAACGTTTTTCCCTGACAGCGCCGGAAAGGGCCCACATGGTTTTTAACACCGGTTTTTTATGGCGCGGTTCCACATAATGATAGGTTTCGTTGGCGACCAGTTCCGAAATCTGTTTCTGGTGATCTTCCGGCACGCAGCAATCCACCAGCTTTTTCAGAATCGGTTTCAGTTCCTTTTTCGTAAGTGCCCGGCTTTCCAGCAAAATTTTAATGACAGCAAAGGTTTCTTCATCCGTAAGCAGGGTCCGTATTGACGGCTCCAGCCGGTAACCGTTCAGCATTCTGTCATAGATTAGTTCCTGGTTCATCCCGGTTTCCAGATTCCTGTCGGAAAAGAACGCGCGCAGGTCGTCAATGTCGCGCTGGATGGAGCGCAATGAACAATTATATTTTGCGGCTTCTTCCTGTTTGTAAAGCACATGACCTTCTGTTAACCTGGCACACATCCGCAGCAGGCGGTCTTTGGCAATACGTGGTGTGTTTTCCATTTTCCCGTATAATCCGATCATCGGATCCGGCGATCGGTTTTCCTTTCTCCAGGATTTTTGCTTCAAAAAGAATGGCGTTGTCATTTGTTATAGCCTCACTATAGCAAACAACAACGCCAGATATCGGCTATTGCAAAATTTATTAAATTATTATAGCAACGTAACATGCCGTCTTTACCCCGACACATACGGATTCCCTTTCACATAAAACCGCCAGGGCCAGGCCGCCGCTTCTTCCGCGTAGGCCACATTGATGCGGGGTGTCGCACCGATCTTCGCACCCGGAATATGCCGGTAACGGATCAGGTGCAGCGGACTGTCCGTTGCGCACAGATCCAGTCCGTATTCGTTTTTGGTAATCGCTAACGCCTGGCAAAGTTTTCCCGGTCCGCTGCATAAATTCTGCACTGACTTCGCGTTGCGCCGCCGTTGCATCAGCTCAAGTCCTATGACCGGCTCCAAAGCACGGATTAAAACAGCGTTGCCTTCCCCTTCCGGACCGGTCACCACGTTAAAACAGTAGTGCATGCCGTAAATGAAATACACATAGGCATACCCGCCGTCGTGGTACATGATTTCCGTGCGTTCGCTCTGGTTCCGGTATGCATGGCAGGCTTTATCAATGGCGCCAATATAGGCTTCTGTTTCAACGATCATGCCGCCGGCAACGCCGTCCGGTGTCCGGTGAACCAGCAGGCAACCCAACAGCTTGCGGGCCAGCTCCACGGTATCCTGCCTGAAAAACAAATGGTTCATAATGGTTTATACTATGATTCTGCCGGCAATTTGCAGCCTGTTATGCATTGCCGCGCAAGCAAACGTCATATCAATGATGGAACAGCCGTAAATGGGTAAAGGAAACTGCCATATTATACTTGTCCGCCGTTTCGATCACATGGTCGTCCCGGATGGATCCGCCGGCTTCCGCCACATACTGCACGCCGCTGCGGTGGGCCCGTTCAATATTGTCGCCGAAGGGGAAGAAGGCATCGCTGCCTAATGCAACGCCGGTCAGCTTCGCCGCCCAGGCTTTCTTTTCTTCTTTGGTCAGGGGTTCCGGTTTTTCCGTGAAGAACAGCTGCCAGGTTCCCTCCGCCAGCACGTCTTCATAGTCATCGGAAATATATACGTCGATGGTGTTGTCCCGGTCCGGGCGGCGGATGTCCGCTTTAAAGGGCAGGGCCATGACTTTCGGGTTCTGCCGCTGCCACCAGATGTCTGCCTTGTTGCCTGCCAGACGGGTGCAGTGGATGCGGGACTGCTGTCCGGCGCCCACGCCGATGGTCATGCCGTCTTTTACATAGCAGACCGAATTAGACTGGGTGTATTTCAGCGTAATCAGCGATACCAGCAGGTCGCGGACAGCTGCGTCGGGAATCTCTTTATTTTTTGTCGGACGCTCTGCCAGCAGGTCCGCTGTGATTTTCGCGTTGTTGCGGCTCTGCTCAAAGGAAATGCCGAAGACCTGCTTGGTCTCCTGTTCCTCCGGCACGTAGTCCGGATCCATCTGCATCACAAGGTAGGTACCTTTCCGTTTGCTTTTCAGGATTTCCAGGGCCTCTTCCGTATAACCGGGAGCAATGACACCGTCGGACACTTCCCGTTTCAGCAGCAGCGCCGTTTCCTTGTCACAGATATCGGACAGGGCGGCAAAGTCGCCGTAGGAAGACATGCGGTCCGCGCCCCGGGCCGCGGCATAGGCGGAAGCAATGGGTGTCAGTTCAAGGTCGTCTACAAAATAAATTTTCTTCAGCGTATCGCTCAGCTCCGTGGCAACCGCCGCGCCTGCCGGGCTTACGTGTTTGAAGGAAGCCGCCGCCGGTAAACCGGTAGCTTCTTTTAATTCTTTTACCAGCTGCCAGCTGTTAAAGGCGTCCAGCAGGTTGATAAAGCCGGGCCGGCCGTTCAGCACGGTAAAAGGCAGATCCTTTCCGTCTTTCATATACACTTTCGCGATTTTCTGATTAGGGTTGCAGCCATACTTCAGCGCCATTTCATTCATGTGCAGTTCCTCCTTGACGTTTTGCTTATAATCCTGATTCAATTCTTTACAAAAGACTGATTCGACAGGATGATCCGATAAAATACTTCACTGCTGTAAAACAAAAGCCGGCCAGTCCTGTGCTTTCGCCCAGACGGTCGGCATTCACAGTCATGCTCCATGTGGTGAATCCACTTCCGTCAGTCACATGACCTTTCTGTGTTTTATTATATCCTTTATAATCGGAACTTGTCAACGAATCTGAAACAATTTAAGGAGACGCTGATTAAATGAGTTTGTGCGCTGACCGAGGGCTTTTTGCGCCTGACAAGGAAATGGCCCGAAGGCGCAGCCGTAGCTGCGTTGAGGGACATTGACGCTGTCAGTCACAAAAAGCACCGGTCAGCGTGAAGACGAATTAATCAGCGTTTCCTTACGACCCGCCCCTCACCCTGTCGATCATATCCCGCACATACTCCGATGTAATGCAGCGGGTACATTCAAACTCCCGATCGGTGCCGCTGTGGCATGGACAGGCGCCGAAGTCGTCGTATTTATGCTCGTAACGTTGGTCGTTGGCACAGCTGTGACAGGTGTGGAACTGCTGCACCCGGTAGGGCGTATGGAACTCCGTTCCCGGCGCGGTGAAGCCCACGATCATCACAACGGGGACGCCCGCGCCCCAGGCCAGCCAGGACAGTCCGCTGGCCAGACCCACAAAGAACGCCGCCCCGGAGATCAGGTCCACCCGCTCCTGCAGGGAACGGTCCCCGGTGAAATCCTCCGCCCCGTAGGGGATGGCATTGCCGAAGACTCCGTTCACCGTCACCCGTTCCCGGTCCACACAGAGTACCCGGTAGCCCAGTTCCTTCAAATAGGCAACCGTGTCCATCCAGCCCCGGGCGTTGTTCCAGTATTTGCACTGGGCCGTGGCCTGGGTTGCGATACACACGTACGGTTCTTTGGGACGAGCCTCCGAAGCCTTCGCTGAGGGCAGAAGCCGCGGCCTCCGTTCCTTCGGTTCCAAACCCAGCAGATATGCCCCGTGGGCCTGCAGCCCCATCACCCGCCAGTCCACAGGCTGCAGGTTCCGGTCGTCCCAGGGGGCGAACAGCCCCACGTAATAGGTTGCGTAGAGACCGGAGGGCCGCGGGTCCTCCGGCGTCAGAAAGTGAATGTCCGGATACCCCGCCTGCAAAATTTCGCAATAGCGCTTATCCGTCAGCACATAAAGCTCGCAGCCATGCTTCTCCCGGAAATCCTCCGCGCAGGGGAACCAGGCCAGCATATCGCCCAGGGCAGCCCCGGCAAATTTCAGCAGCACCTTCTTGCCTTTGGCGTCGTAGTCGTGGGCAAACAGGAGAGTTTCTTCCGGCCGGGTTGTATAGACCTCCAGACGGAAATTCACAAAATACCGCTTCGTACTGGTAGCCATTACGTTGGAAGCCTTTGCGTCGTACACCGTCAGATGACTGTCACGGTCAATGAACCGCACCCGGTAATCTCCCTTCGGCACTGACACCCTGAGGCCGTTATTAAAATCGAACCGCAGCCCCGGCACATCCGTTTCCTGGGTGGGTTCGGCAGGCGGGTCGAACACCATATAAGGTTCTTTTCCCACGGCGTTATTTTCCATTTGCTTTTCTCCTTCTTACCTTTCCCAGTTCCGGATGCAGACCGTAATCCGCCATCAGCCGCTGCACGGTCTGGCAGACCTGACCCGAGCTGATGAAGCGGCTACACTCGAACTCCCGCTCCGTTCCCGCATGGCGGGGGCACCAGCCGAAGTCCGCGTGGACGAATTCCTCGCTGCTGTCCGTCCAGCAACCGTTGCATACGTGGAAATTGATGACCCGGTAAGGGGTATAAAACTCATTATAAGGCAGGGTAAAACCGGAAATCATGATTACCGGCGCACCCGCGCCCCAGGCCAGCCAGGACAGCCCGCTGGACAGGCCGATGAAAAAATCCGCATGCCCCAGATAGTCCACCCGTTCCTGCAGGGGCCGGGCTCCCGTGAAATCCTCCGCCCCATAGGGGATGGTGTGCCAGTGTCGGCCGTAGCCGTGGCATTTCTCCTTATCAATACACAGCACCCGGTAGCCCAACGCCTTCAGATAATCCACCGTCTCAATCCAGCCCCGGGGGTTGTTCCAGTATTTGGCCTGACTGGTAGCCTGGGTTGCAATGCAGACATACGGCTCTTTGACAGGCCGTTTTTTTGACGGCGTCAGCACAGGCCGCCGCTCCACCACGTCCAGCCCCAGAATATAAGGTATGTTGAGCTGCAGCCCGATTACGCGGAAATCCGCCGGCTGGTGGAAGCGGTCGTCCGCCGGAAAGAAAATGCCCATATAATAGGTGGCATAGCAGTCCGGCGGTGTCGTGCCAGGTTCGATAAACCGGATCCGGGGATAAGCGGGAGCAAAAAGGCCGGCAATCTCCGGACTCATGGAGCAATAAACATTGCACCGGTGCTTTTTGCGGAACTCCTCCGCGTAGGGGAACCAGGCCAGGATGTCCCCCAGCGTCCCCACGGGGTAACGGATATGCACGTTGCGGCCCGCCAGGTCAAGGTCGTGGACAAGCGCGGGAACGCCATCCTTCCAGATTTCCACCCGGAAATTGATGTAATATTTTTTTGTACTGGTGACAAGGGCGTTGCGCCCCACTGCATCGTACAGGATGGAGCTGGTGTCCAGATCCGTAAAGCGGACCCGGTATTCCCCATCGTCTGGCAGCAGTACCCTCGCCCCGTAATTGAAATCAAGCTTCACACCCGCCAGGCCGCTGTCCAGCGTCACCGGCCCTGCGTCAAAGCTCACGTATGTTTTTCTCTTCCCCTCTGCCATAAATGAAACCTCCGTTTCCTACTTACTAATTTAACGAAAACACCGGAAAAATGCAAGAGGGCGTTCCGGCTGGCAGTCTGTTATAAATGCTGACGAAAGCACGGACTCGGCCGGTAGTACAGCACCCGGGCACAGCTTGTATAATATGCAGGCTTTGTCTTATTTTTATTGATAAGCGACCGATTTTGCTATATAATATGGTTGGATAATAATTAAACACATATCATATATTTGGGGTATCATATACTTGGGGGAAACCTTATGTGGCCTGTTAATCTTTGCCATGATTTCCGTTACGGCAAAATCATGTACAACCAGCTGGATCAATTTATCGGGAGGTCGTTACGGCTTTACGGGGAATACAGCCAGGGCGAAGCGGATATTTTCGAGCAAATCGTCAAGCCGGGCCATATCGTGGTTGAAGCAGGCGCCAATATCGGTTCCCACACAATCCATCTGGCGCAGCTTGCCGGCGAACAGGGACAGGTTTGGGCGTTTGAGCCGCAACGGCTCGTCTTTCAGCTCCTTGCCGGAAACGTTGCGCTTAACAGCCTCACGAACGTCCACTGCCTGCAGAAATGCCTCATCGGGAGCGGTAAGCGCACAATCCCGGTTCCCGTGCTTGATGTGAACCGGATTAACAACTGGGGCGGAGTGGAACTTGAACATTCTGTTGAGGGAGAACCGGTGGAGGCCATCACCATTGATTCCCTTGGCCTTCCGGGCTGCGACTTCCTGAAAATCGACGTGGAAGGCATGGAGCTTCAGGTCCTGCAGGGCGCAGAAGAAACGATCCGGAAGTATCAGCCGGTTATTTATGCCGAGGCGGACCGCGAAGATAAGAAAGACGCACTGTTCGCGTACCTCCGTTCCCATGGCTACCGCCTGTACAGGCACGAGCCGCCTCTTTATAATCCGGACAATTATTTTCACAATCCCGAAAACGTATTTAAGGTAGATAAGATACTGGAAGACGGAAGAAAGCTCGCCCTGCAGATTGTTTCCTATAACATTCTCTGCAAACCAGAAAACGCTCCATTCAGGTTCGAAGGCTTCGAAGAAATCGAATGATCAATGTGTAACCTGTCCCGCCCGGCGGCAGCGCCGTCCGGCGCGGCAGTCCGTAATGTTTTGAACAGAGGGGTAATATAATCATGAGCCGGAAAAAGAAACTGCAGAAAAAAATAGCGGTAGCCGTATCGGTGGTGAACATACTGAATGTGGGTGCGCCGATGGTGCTTCCCTATGTGAACATGACAAGGGACCTGTCTGCCCGAGGCGGCTACATGGAGCCGGTACAGGGCGGCGCCCGGTTAGCTGCCGCAGGCGTGCTGGCTGACGCGGTGCAGGCGGTGATGCCGGAAATGACGGCAGAGGCGGCGGAGCAAACCATACCTTACGGCGATATCAAAAGCGCCGCTTGGACCGAGAACGGCGGCACGATGACCGAAGATGACATGCAAACCATCAACAGTGGCGGTACGGGTACGGTCGAGAACATGAGCGGCACGCAGATCATCAACAGCGGCGGCACGGGTACGGTCGAGACCATGAACGGCACGCAGATGATCAACGACGGCGGCACGGGCACGATCTCGACCATGAGCAAAGGCTATCAGACCATCAACAGCGGCGGTACGGGCACGATTGTGACCATGAACGGCGGCAATCAGTACGTCAGCGGTTCAGGCACGGTCACGAACCTTAACAGCGGCGGCTGGCAGACTGTTGAAACCGGAGGCTCGGGCACGGTCACGAACCTCAACAGCAGCGGCGGGCAGACCATCTGGGACGGTGGCACGGGCACGGTCACAACTATGTCCGGCGGCGGTCAGTACGTCTCCGGTGGCACGGGCACGGTCACTACGATGAGCGGCGGCATTCAGTACGTCATAGGCGGTGGCACGGTCACGGTATCCTCCCTGATGAGCGGTGGCACCCAGATGGTTCTTAACAGCGGCACGTCGCTGGATACCCACGTCATGAGCGGTGGCATAATAGAGGAATATGTCAACGGCGGAACGGTCAAAAACGCTACCTTCGAGGCAGGCGGTATCCACCGGCTCGTGAACGGAGTCACGAGGGACAGCCTGAACGTTTCCGGGCATATCCTGGAGGTTGGGAGCGGCGGTACAGCGACGAACACCTCCGTCAATAGCGGTGGCACGGAAAATGTTTACAGCAGCGGCAAGGTCTCGGGCTCCACTGTCAACAAAGACAGCACGCAAAATGTTTACAGCGGCGGTAATGCAAACAAAACCAGCGTCCAAAACGGTGGCGCGCAGAATGTTCTGAGCGGCGGCACGGCTGCGGAAACGACTATCAACAACGGCGGCACGCAGTCCGTTCTGAGCGGCGGCACGGCCCTCAGCACCATTGTCAATAGCGGCGGCGTGCAAAATGTCAATTACGGTGGCATGGCCATAAGCACGACCATAGATAACGGCGGCACGCAATCCGTTCTGAGCGGCGGCACAGCGACGGACACGATCCTGAAAAATAAAGGCAAGCAGATTGTCAGCAGCGGTGGTGTGGCTTCCGGCGGCACGTTCAGCGGGATGAATACCAACACTCGAGGCTATCAGGAGGTCTTTGAAGGCGGCACCGTTGTCGGCGCAATCTTTTCCGCATATGGTAACCAAACCGTCACCGGCGGCATGGCGCGGGATACAACCGTCACCAGCGGAGGAATCCAGGCAATCACGAACAAAGGCGTTTCCCTGAATGCTGTAATTATGTCAGGCGGCACGCAGAGTGCCACGGAGGGCGGTATCCTCGCAGGCACACAGACCATTGAGGCGGGCGCCTCGGCTTCGGGCGGCACACTCAAAGAAATTTCTGTGGAAGGCAAAACCTTTAAAGGCGTGCAAAACGTAAATTCCGGCGGCACGGCGAATAATATCACTGTGACAGGCGGTGGCACGCAATTCGTTCTGAGTGGCGGCAGGGCAAACGGCGTCAACCTTGACGGAGGCACACTGTCCATGGCAGGCGGGGCCATAGCATCCGGCACGGTAGGAGGCCACGGTAATGTTGTCTATGACGGCGGCAGCGGGCAGATCCCCCTTGGCGGAACCAATAACTTTTCTTCGTTTACAGTCTCCGGCGGCACGCTGGAAACGCAAAACGGTTTTCAAATCAACAGCAGCGGCGGCATCACGGTGAATTCCGGCGGTACGCTAATCGCCGGGGGCGCCGTGACGGTCCAGACCAGCGGCAGTTCACTTACCGTCAGCGGCGGCGGAACGTTTTCCGCAGCGAATATCAGCACGGAAAACGGCGGGGAGGTTTCCATGAGCGGCGGCGTTCTTCAGGCTGCCGGGGATATCGCTATCCGTCATGCGCTGACGAATGCTTACGGCGATGTATGCGCAGGAGGGACCCTCACGGTGGGCGCCGGCGCAACGCATCCCACAGATAAAGAACTGAACTTTTCTGCAGGTAAAAATATCAACGCGGACGGACAGGTCGTAAGTGCAACTAATATTTCCGCCGGCGGTGCGATTGCAGCCGGGAGCATTACCGCAGCCAATGTTATCGCCGACGGCAGTATCAGCGCAAGCGCCAACATCAGCGCAGACGCTATTTCTGCCGGGGACACTGTTTCTGCCGGTGGAAATCTTACGGCGGGAACGCTGGCTCTGTCGGCGGTTCCTGCCAGCGGGGCGGCCGTGTCCGCAGTTGGCGATGTCAATGTCACCGACCTTAACGTGAGCGACTTCAATCCGGCGCAGAATACAAACGGCTCCCTGATCAGCGCGGGGGGGACTGTTTCGGCAAAGACCGTGAATGGCAAGTCCCTGACAGCGGGCAGCACGGTAGATACGAATGTTAAACAGGCGCAGCCAAAAGCCGGCATCGATGCAACCTTTGACAGTCTTTCTGTTTCACTGGCGGCAGACCAGAAAACCCTGACCTACGATGCCCATAACACGTATAAAGACATCGCGTTCAGCACTGTTACCTGGAATACAGGATCCGCATATTATGATGCGGCGGCTTCGGATCGGTTTAACGATAACACGTCCATCAGCGCGGAAAAACTCAGTTTTACGTTTGCAGAGGAAAGCCAAAAGGCTTCCCTTGCCTCCGGCAGTACCATGACACTGTTTGCCAACGCCACGGGTTTACCGGCGGGGATAGCCGTCAATTACGGTGTCGGCAAGACAAGCGTTGTGCAAAGTATTGAATACAAGGCGCCCAACGGCGCAGCACTGACGGGTACCTTAACGGGTACGGCAGCCACAACGGCGGAAGCAGGTGTGGGTGCGGTAAAATACACCGCCGGCAGCATGACCCTGGACAGCGCGGACCTGGCTGGCTGGGACGGCACTGCTTCTTCCACGGTTCCGGATGGCTGGACGGCGAAGAACGGGACGGCGGTCACAGTTTATACTGACAACATGAAAAACCTCCCGACAGATATACCGGCCGGCGAATCCAAGGCGATTCTTACGGCAGCCGCCGGGAACTTTTTCCTTGATAATAGTATCAGTGGCAGCAACAAGTATGGTACTAATCCGGACAGACTATTTACGGAAACCGATACACTGCAGAAAGCTGTCGTCATCAAAGGTATCCAGGACAAGGGCGTTAAGGCTGCCGACACGGGAAAGAGCCTTGTATACGCAGTGGGTACAAAAGACGTGACTGCCGTCAGCCTTGGCGCCGTAACCTGGCAGAAGGATGCCGTGCTTTTAGATAGAAGTGACAAAGCCTATAACTATTCCGCCGTAGCTTCATTGGACGACGGCGGATTTGACGTGGCGTTTGAAGCCGGCGTGCCGGAAACGGTGGCAGCCGGTGATTCCATGACGCTGCTGAAAGCAAATAAAACGCTGCATGATATGGCCGCGGTTGAAAAACAAAAACAGTATAAGGTTACCAGGCAGTCAGACGATTTGCCAATGTATACTGTTGACGCCATTCTTACCGGGAACCTGACTGCCGGCAGCGGCAGGGTTGCTTTTACGGCAGCCGTGAACCAGGCCACGAAACTTACCTTTGAAAATGTGAACTGGCTTGACAGCGGCGCGCTGATTGACCACAAGACAACCCTGGCCAATGTCTCCTTTAATGGTGCAGACGTGGACACGTCGAAGATTAATTTCATCAATAAACAGGGCCTGAAGGCCAATCAGCAGATGACTTTGGTTTCTGATTTCGGCGACAGGCCAGGAACGATTACCGGTACCAGATATAAGGTTGGCACGGCGTTCGAGGGCGAAGGTGCTGCAGAGATGTCCGGCAACGACCTGATCTTTAAAACAAAGACCGGCGCAGGCCATGTATCCGATGAGACCCACCATGCCGTGATGGCCGTAGAAGCCGGCATGGCGCTGCTGGCGGCCGGCGGTGAGCATGTGGGCAGCGTAATGAACGGCATAGGCCTGACGGATAATACTGGTTCTGATGGTACATCCGTCGCAGTTTCCCTGGGCGGCGGCGCGTTCCATTACGAAACGGGCAGCCATGTGAACTCCCACACCTGGAACGCGTTGGTAGCAGCAGGCGCAAAAAAGGAACTGGAAAAAGGCTCCTTGCAATACGGTCTTTTCGGGGAATACGGGAAAGGCAATTACACGCTGCACAGCAAGGCAGGCCGCGGGGATGGCGACGCCCATTACGCGGGCGGTGGCCTGCTGGCCAAGTGGACGAACAAGCATAGCGTATATGCGGAAGCCAGCATCCGTCAGGGCCGCATGAGCGACACCGCGACCGATATCCTGCATGATGGGGCGGGCAACGGGTACGGATATAATGTGCACACCAATTACTTCGGAGTCCACCTGGGCCTTGGCAAAGTGTTCTGTTATAATAGCGGACGCAGCCTTGATGTATACGGAAAGTATTTCTACACAAAACGCAACGGAGCAAGCTTCGAAGCAGGTACCGATCATTACGATCTGGACAGCGTAGCCAGCAGCATTCTGCGGATTGGCGCCAGGTACGGAAACACGGATAAGAAGTGGAACTGGTATGGCGGCCTGGCTTACGAGTACGAATTTGACGGCGAGGCCAACGGTACGGTAAACGGCAAGGCGATCCGTTCTGCCAGCGTGAAAGGCAGCAGCATCCGGGGCGAGATTGGCCTGCGAATGGATGCCACGAAGGACAACCCCTGGAAAGCCGATATTGCGATCTACGGATACGGTGGCAAACACCGGGGCTTCAGCGGCAGCGTGAACGTAGCGTATACGTTCTGATAATAAGGTTTTTTAAGGGAAAGGAAGTCATCCATTATGTTATGTTACGTTTGTCCTCACCGCTGCGGTGTTGACCGCCCCGACAGCATCAACGATACCGGAGGCATGTTCGGCTGCTGCGGCGTGGGAATCCTGCCTGTTGTTTCCCGGGCCGGTGTCCATATGTGGGAAGAACCCTGTCTCAGCGGCACCCGGGGAGCCGGTACCGTGTTCTTCACCGGTTGCAATCTGCACTGTTGTTACTGTCAGAATTACGAGATCAGCTGCCTGAATAAGGGAAAAGAAATCTCCGTGGCAAGGTTAAAAGAAATCTATCACGAACTGATTGCCAAGGGCGTACACAATATTGATCTGGTCACCCCTACACATTTCGCTTATTCCATCCTGCAAAGCCTGGATGAAAAGCTTCCTGTTCCCGTGGTGTATAACACCAGCGGTTTTGAAGCCACGGACACGCTGCTGAAATTCGAAGGAAAGATACAGATCTGGCTGCCGGACTTGAAGTACAGCGACGATATGCTGGCACTGAAATACAGCAACGCATACGATTACTGGAACATCACCCGGAAAGCCATTCTGGAAATGTTCCGGCAGGTCGGCCCCTACAAACTGGACGCGGACGGCATCATGCAGAGCGGCGTAATAATCCGCCATCTGGTATTGCCGGGTTTTATGGACAACACGAAACGCGTCATTGACTGGGTGGCTCAGACCTTTAAGCCCGGAGATGTGATGTTCAGCCTCATGCACCAGTATATACCCTGTGGCCGTGCGTCAGAATACCCGGAGTTAAACCGCAAGGTTACTATGGAAGAGTACAAAGAAGTGGAAGATTATCTCTTTGCCAGCGGCATTGAAGACGGCTTCGTGCAGGAAGAAGAATCTGCCTGCGGCGAGTTTATTCCCTGTTTTGACGGGACCGGAGTGTAATGCTCCGGTTTTTCGCTTCAGAGAGCACCTTCGGAAAGTTTTGAAATGTTTGTAAAAACAGTGATTTTTCATTGACTGCATTGCGATTTCTTACTATAATTAGTAGTGGTTTGTATGTTACCATTCAACATATGGTTTTGGAAACGTTGCAGTGTTTCTGACAGAATCATTGCCTGACCAAGTTCCTTAACAGTAAATGGAATCTCCTATCAGGGAGGCTAACCGGAGATTCTATAGCGCCAGGCCCTTACATGGGTGACGAGGATTGGCAGTTGTCGAAAGACTCGGCGGATGCTGCCACGGCGTAACGTGCGTCGTCAGAGGGAAAGCAAAAAGCGGAATCAACACCGTAACAGAGGTTCCCTCATCACTGCGTCTGTTCGTTTCAGGTTCGCCAGGCTCATATGCGCCCGGCGTTTCACCAAAGAAACATGACAATCAAAAAAACGCGGCGTAAGCCGCAAAGAAAATTTATAGAAAATGTTAAAAGGAGATTTGTAAAATGAGAGTCGTTATTCAGGATAATTATGAAAAAATGTGCCTGTGGGCCGCTAACTATATCGCAAAACGTATTAAAGAGCACAACGCAGGTCCCGAAAAGGACCGTCCCTTTGTACTGGGTCTGCCCACCGGTTCTTCCCCCATCGGCGTGTATAAGGAACTGGCCCGTATGAACAAAGCCGGCGAATTAAGCTTTGCCAATGTGGTGACCTTCAACATGGACGAATACCTGGGCCTGCCCCACGAACATGATCAGTCCTACTGGTACTTCATGCACGACAATTTCTTTAACCATCTGGTGGACATGAAACCGGAAAACATCAACATCCTCAACGGTATGACCAACGATCCGGTGAAAGAATGCGCGGATTACGAAGCTAAAATCGCTTCTTACGGTGGCATCGACCTGTTCATGGGCGGCATCGGCGTTGACGGCCACATCGCATTTAACGAACCCTTCACCAGCCTGGCTTCCCGTACCGGCCTGCGGAACCTGACCACGGACACCCGTATCGTCAACTCCCGGTTCTTTGATAACGATCCGGAAAAAGTACCGTCCCAGGCCCTGTCCGTTGGCGTTGGCACCGTAACCGACTCCAAAGAAGTGCTAATCCTGATCAACGGCCATAACAAAGCGCGGGCTCTGGCCCACACGGTGGAAGGCGGCATGTCCCACAAATGGACCTGCAGCGCCCTGCAGATGCACAACGGAGCCATCATCGCCTGCGATGAAGCAGCCTGCGGCGAACTGACCGTAGACACCTACAAATACTTCCTGGATATCGAAAAGAAAGAGAGACTGTAATTCATGTATACGATTAAAGACTTGTATGACCTGGATCATACCCTGGCTGCCGATTACCTGAAAGGCTTCACCTATCCCTGGGAAGCCCTGAAAGGCATCAAGGAACTGATCCTGCAGCTGGGCCCTGCCCTGGGTGACGACTACGAAGAAGTGAAACCCCAGGTCTGGGTACATAAAACCGCAACCGTGTTCCCGACTGCGTATCTGGGCGCCCCCTGCATCATCGGGCCCAACACGGAAGTCCGTCACGGCGCTTTCATCCGCGGTTCCGCGTTAGTAGGCGCGGACTGCGTGGTAGGCAACTCCGTGGAACTGAAAAATGTAATTTTATTTGATCACGTACAGACGCCCCATTACAACTATGTGGGCGACAGCATTCTTGGCTATTACAGCCATATGGGCGCCGGCAGCATCACCAGCAATGTAAAGGCGGACAAGAAACTGGTCATTGTCCATAACGGGACGGAACAGATTGAAACCGGCATTAAAAAATTCGGAGCCATGCTGGGAGACCATGTGGAAGTAGGCTGCAACGCAGTCATGAATCCGGGTACGGTCATCGGCCGGAACAGCAACGTGTACCCCACCTCCTGTGTGCGGGGCGTTGTGCCTGCAAATTCCATCTACAAGAACAGCGGGGAAATCATCCATAAGGGGGAAATGTAACAATGGGTAAATATTTCGGTACTGACGGTTTCCGGGGCGAAGCCAACAAGGACCTGAACTTTGAACACGCCATGAAGATCGGCCGCTTTTTGGGCTGGTACTATGGCGCCCGGTTGGGCAAAAAAGCCAAAATCGTTATCGGCAAGGATACAAGACGCAGTTCCTACATGTTTGAATCGGCCCTGTGTACGGGCCTGGTAGCTTCCGGCGCGGACGCATACATCATGCACGTGACCACGACCCCTTCCATTTCTTACATTACCCGGGTAGACGACTTCGACTGCGGCATCATGATCTCCGCCTCCCACAACCCGTTTTACGATAACGGCATCAAACTGCTGAACGGCGACGGCGAAAAGATGGACGAAGAGACGATCTTAAAGGTAGAAGATTATATTGACGGCAAACTGGAAGTACCGGTTGCCGAACGGGAAGCTATCGGCCGCACGGTGGATTACGTGGCGGGCCGCAACCGTTACATCGGGTACCTGATTTCCCTGTCCAAATACAGCTTCAAGAACGTGAAGGTCGGCCTGGACGTGGCCAATGGCGCCGCCTGGCAGATCGCCCCGGCGGTGTTTGAAGCCCTGGGAGCCAAGGTTTTTGTGATGAACAACCATCCGGACGGTTACAACATCAACACGGACTGCGGCAGCACCCACATCGAACATCTGCAGAAGTTTGTAGTGGACAACAAGCTGGACATCGGCTTTGCTTTCGACGGCGACGCGGACCGCTGCCTGTGCGTAGACGAAAAGGGCAACGAAGTCACCGGCGACCATACCCTGTACATCTACGGTCTCTATATGAAAGAGCGGGGCAAGCTGATCAACAATAAAGTCGTTACCACCATCATGTCCAACTTCGGCCTCTACAAAGCGCTGGATAAGGTGGGCATCGAATACGAAAAGACCAAAGTAGGCGACAAGTACGTATATGAAAACATGGTACAGACCGGCAACCGCATCGGCGGCGAACAGTCCGGCCATACCATCTTCATCAAGTACGCCAACACCGGCGACGGCATCCTCACTTCCCTGAAACTGATGGAAGTCATGCTGGCCAAGGAAAAACCCATGAGCGAACTGGCAGCTCCCGTCGTGTTCTACCCCCAGGTACTGAAAAATGTACGGGTAAAGAGCAAACCGGACGCACAGAATGATCCGGACGTGCAGGCAGCCGTTGCCAAAGTTGCGGCAGTATTAGGCGACACCGGCCGCATCCTGGTACGGGAAAGCGGCACCGAACCGGTGATCCGCGTCATGGTGGAAGCGGAAAGCGACGAAGTCTGCGAAAAGTATGTGGACGAAGTCATCGAAGTCATTAAAGCCAAAGGACATTTTGCGTAAAAATCTTATTCATATTTTCTTACATAAAGGGCTGGACATTTTTGTCCGGCCCTTATGTTACCCAACAGATACGTTACAATTGAAAGAATGGTGATACCATGAGCCTGCCTGAAATACGCCTGACAAAAACACATTATATACTGCTGGGAGCTGTCGCTGCCGTTTTTATCGGCTGGCGTCTGTATGATGTACTGAAAGCCCCGGTTGTTGAAGATCGTCCCGTACCCGTAGTCCGTACCATGACCATTGGGGAAACGGCTGCCAGCGATACATCCGTTTATCCCGGAGAGGTGCGGGGCAGGTACGAAAGTAATCTGGCGTTCCAGGTCGCCGGCAAAATCACGGCCCGCCATATCAGTCTGGGCGACACAGTCCGTGCAGGCCAGGTGTTGATGGAACTGGACCCGAAGGATGTGCAGCAAAGTTATGACGCCGCCAAAGCTGCGTATGAAGCCGCACGTTCCAATTATGAACTGGCAAGGGATAACTACAAACGTTTCAGCGCGTTATACGAAAAAGGCGCAGTGAGCACCATGGCAAGGGATCAGTATAAGACCCAGCTAGATGCGGCGGAAGCCAGCCTCAAGAGCGCCCAGGCGCAATGGACTGCCAGCCAGAACCAGCTTGGCTACACACAGCTGACAGCCGATCATGACGGAACCGTTGCCGCGATTTCCGGGGAAGTCGGACAGGTCGTGGGCGCCGGAACACCGGTAGCTACTATCGTACAGGACGGCAGCCGGGAGATCCAGATCTTTGTACCGGAAAACCGGCTGGGGCAGATCAAGCCTGACCAGCCTGCCACGATCACCTTCTGGGCGCTGAATGATTTGACAGCTTCCGGTCACATCAGCGAAATCGCCCCTATGGCAGATGCCGTTACCCGCACCTATAAAGTCAGGGTTGCTGTAGATACCATGCCGGCACAGGCAAAACTGGGCATGACTGCAAAGGTCATGCTGCATGCCGGCCAGGAAAATAAAATCACCGTTCCCTCCGGTGCAATCTACCAGACCGGGGATCAGGCACAGGTCTGGGTCATCCGTGATAAAAAAGCAACATTGGTCAATGTAAAAACAGCAGGCTATGAAGGCAGCCATGTCATCATTACCGGCGGTCTCTCGAAAGGCGACGTAATCGTTACCGGCGGCATCAAAAAACTGGCAGAAGGACAGGAAGTCCGTCTGGAAGGCAGTGAAGCAAAATGAACCAGAACTGGGCCGAATGGGCAATCAAACATAAACAGGTCGTTTACTTTTTTGCCGTCCTGCTGACGGTGATGGGTATTTATTCCTATTTTATTCTTGGACGGCAGGAAGATCCCAGCTTTACCGTCAAGCAGATGGTAGTATCCGCCGCCTGGCCGGGCGCTACCGCCAAGCAGATGGAAATGCAGGTGACTGATAAAATAGAAAAAATCGCCCAGACTGTTCCGGATGTGGATTATATCACCAGCTATTCCCGTCCGGGCGTCAGCGTGGTCAACGTATACTTAAAGGAAAACGTTTCTGCAGAAACAACGAAGCTTCGCTGGCAGGAAGTACGTAACCTGGTCAGCGACGGAAGGCGTTCCCTCCCTTCTGATTTGTATGGGCCATACTATAACGACCACTTTGACGACGTATACGGAAACGTATACGCCATAACTTCCGACAGTTTTTCCTATGAGGAGATGCGGAAAGTCGCCAGTAAAATCAAAGACCGGTTTGTGCAGGTGCCCGATGTAAAGAAAGTAGAACTGTTAGGCGTCCAGCCGGAAAAAATCTATATCCAGATCGACAATGCCAAACTGGCCCAGCTGGGGATGAGCGTAGACCAGCTGGCAGCGGTGATCCAGGCTGAGACTTCCGTTACCCCGGCCGCCATGAAACACGATGGCCAGAGTAATATCTATCTTCGGCTTACCGGCATTCCGGATACGGTAAAGAACATTGAAAACCTGCCTGTCAGCGGCAACGGGCGTACACTGCGGCTGGGGGATCTGGCAGCGGTCAAACGCGGGTATGCCGACCCTGCCGAACCCAAAATGTATTTTAACGGTAAGCCTGCTGTGGGTATTGCCATTTCCATGGTGGATGGCGGCAACAATCTGAAGCTTGGCGAGAACCTGGATAAAACCATTCAGGAAATCCGGAAAGACCTCCCCCTGGGATTTGAATTGAATCAGGTACTGAATCAGCCTCAGGTAGTAAAAAATTCCATCAATGAATTTATGGAAAGCCTGATCGAAGCGATCCTGATCGTTCTGGTGGTCAGCCTGATGACGCTGGGCCGGCAGAGCGGTTATGTTATTTCCGTCTGCATCCCGCTGGTACTCATGTGCAGTATGGTAGGCATGTATATGGCAGGCATTGACCTGCACAAGCTGTCCCTGGGCTCCCTGATCGTGGCCCTGGGCATGCTGGTCGATGACTCCGTCGTCGTCGTGGAAATGATTGAAACCAAAATCAACGAAGGCTGGAACCGGATCAAAGCCTGCTCCTTCGCCTTTGAAAGCTGTGCCAAACCGTTGCTGACAGGTACCATGATCACCTGCGTCAGCTTTATGCCCATTGCGTTTGCAAAATCCAATGTGGGCGAATATGCCGGCAGTCTGTTTACCGTGATCACGATCACGTTGATGAGCAGCTGGCTGGTTTCGGCCACGGTGGCTCCGGTTCTGGCCCATGAATGGATCCGTCCAAAGGACGGTGAAGTATCTCCGGCCGCTGCTAAACCGAAAAGCCCGGATCCGGCAGTTCCGTCTTTGGAAAACAACGGAGAAAATCCCATGTACCAAAGCGGTTTCTATGTACTTTTCCGAAAACTGCTGAACTGGTCGTTGCTGCACCGCATTGCGGTAATTCTGATCACGTTGTGTGTGTTTGCCTCGACCCTGCTGTTAGGTAAATTGCTGAAGCAGGAATTTTTCCCTGCCTCCGTGCGTCCGGAACTGCTGGTGGAAATGAACCTGCCGGAAGGCTCCAGCCTGCAGGCCAGCGACGAAGCGGCACGTAAGCTTACAGAAATGATACTGAAAGAAGACGGTGTGGCAAGCATCTCAACCTATGTAGGCGAGAGCAGTCCCCGCTTCGTACTGGTCATCGACCCCGTCCAGCCCCGCAATAATTATGCGCAGCTGGTAGTGGTGGCGAAAGATCTGAAGTCCCGTAAAGATCTGGAAAAGAAAATCAAAGTGTTGGTAGAAGAGCAGCTTCCCAATGTGCAGAGTTACTCCCGGTCCATTCCACTGGGTCCGCCGACACCGTACCCGGTCATGATCCGGATCAGCGCTCCCACCGACGCCCTGGCGAAGGAATATGCGGGAAAGCTGAAACAGGTCATGCTGGAAAACAAAAATGTGACCATGGTACGCTACGACTGGATGGAAAAAGCCCCTGCCGTACGGGTCGAACTGGATGACGACAAACTCCGGCAGATGGGACTGACCCGTAAAACAGTCGCATCCGCTCTGTACGCGGAAATCAGCGGGTACAGCATCAGCCAGTATTATGAAGGCGACCAGGCCATTGATATTGTCTTCCGGCTGGAACCTAAAGATCACCAGAGCATCAGTGATCTGGGAACCATGAGCATACCGACTGCAAAAGGCGCAGTGCAGCTGAACCAGGTGGCTTACCTCAATTATGAAAACGAAGACGGCATGATTTGGCGGCGCAATCTGCTTCCCACCATTACTGTCAACGCGGGGATCGCGGACGGCGTAACCGGCAACGATGTAACCAATCAGATTATGGAAGCTTCCAAAGAAATGCGGAACAAACTGCCCGCCGGCGTAACCATCGAGATAGGCGGCCCTTCGGAAAAAAGCGAAGATTCACTCCGCTCCCTGTTAGGACCTGTCCCTGCGATGCTGGTCATCATGCTGATTTTGCTGATGACTATGTTAAAAGATGTCAGGAAAGTGATCATTGTCGTCTGCACAGCTCCCCTGGGTATCGTGGGTGTAATTCTGGGCCTGTTCCTGTTCAACACGCCGCTGGGCATCATGGCAGAAATCGGTGCACTGGCACTGATTGGCACTATCATCCGGAATTCCACTGTGCTGGTAGACCAGATCGACCAGCATCTGGCCCAGGGCATGCCCCGCCTGAAAGCCGTAACAGAATCCGTCATCGTGCGTTTCCGTCCCATCATGCTGACAGCCCTGACTACGGTGCTGGGGCTGATTCCCATGTTCCCCAGTGATTTCTGGCGGGGACTGGCCATTGCCATCTCCTGCGGGCTGACCGTGGCAACTCTTATTACGCTGATCGTTATGCCGGTTATTTACTGCTTGATATTTAATGTTGGAAACGAAGAAAAATAATCATCTTAAAAAAGTGTACCGGATTTGTCCAATTGGATAAATCCGGTACATTTTTTTCTTCTTATAATTCTTATATTTATGATTCTTTTATTTGATCAGCGTTTCCTTAACTTTGGCTCTGTCTGAATTCTACTTGCTTTTCACTAATTCTTCCCTCAAATATTCTTCCGCCTTTTTCAGCTGCACATCCTCGGTCGCCTTTTCCGGCAATTCAATTTCCACATCGGGTTCCACGCCCACTTTGTGGATAGACCGGCCGGACGGTGTATAATACATGGCTGTCGTCAGCTTGAGCCCGGTGTCTTGCGTAATATGGAACACCGACTGGACACAGCCTTTCCCATAGGTTTTTACACCGAACAGTTTACCGGCTTTGGTATCCTGTACCGCACCGGACACGATTTCCGAAGCACTGGCGCTACCGTGGTCAATCAAAACCGCCAGCGGGTATTTAACTTTTTCCAGTTTCGATTCGTAGACCTGCGTTTTCCCTTTTTTATCTGTAATAGAAACCACCGGGCCTTTGGGTACGATGAAGTTGGCAACTTTAACACATTCGCCTAACAGGCCGCCGGGATTGTGCCTGAGATCCAGCAGGGTGGCCTGCATCCCCTCCTGTTCCAGTTTTTCGTAAGCCTTTTTAAATTCTGTTCCGGTATTTTCATTGAACATGGAAATGCGGATATAACCGATTTTGGAATCCGGCAGCATTTTTCCCGCTACCGACTTAATCTTGATATCGTCACGTACAATATCCGCTGTATACTGTTCGCCATTCTTATGCTCCAGCAACAGCCTGACGCTGGTTCCTTTTTTGCCGCGGATGGTACTCACAACATCTTCCAGGGACCGTCCTTTCGTGTCCTGGTCGTTTACCTTCAGGATCTTGTCGCCGGCTTCAATGCCAGCCTTGGCCCCGGGAGAGCCTTCCATAGGCGAAACTACGACAAACTCTTTATTGCGCTGGCCCAACACCACGCCGATGCCGCCAAAGGTTCCGTCCGTCATCTCGTTCAGCTGGGCAAAGCCTTTTTCATCCAGATACTCGGAATAGGGGTCGTCCAGACTTTCCACCAGCCCGTGCATGGCACCTTCAAATAATTTCTTGTCTGTGTATTCTCCTACATAACTCGACTGGATCTTTCCCAGCGTATACAGGAACTGTAGCGCACCGCCCGTATTACCTGTCAGCTTCTGCAGGCCCCAGGCTATACCGATGACCATCATGGATACGGTAAGTATCACGACCAGAGGAATCACCCATATACTGACCTTTTTGTTAAACACCTGATTCCCTCCACTGCAAAAAAAAATAAAGCGTACTATCAAAAGGAGGACCAGGGCCAAGCCCCTTCCTCCTTTAAACGTATCCGTATAGTCAGAAGCAAATCACCGTTGTAAAGTCCTTCTTAAGGCAGGTAATTCAACGGTTCCGTCACTTCACCGTGCAGGCGTACTTCAAAATGGCAATGAGGACCGGTGGAATAGCCGGTACTGCCTGCATAAGCTACCAACTGGCCCTGAGAAACACGCTGCCCCTCGCTGACCGCCAGGCTGGAATTATGTCCATAAATCGTAACCAGGCCGCCACCGTGGTCAATCATGATGGCATACCCATAACCACCCATCCAGCCGGAATACACCACCACACCGGTGGCTGCCGCATGGATCGGCGTACCGTAATCAACCGCGATGTCCATACCGGAATGATATTTCCGTGTCCCAAAGATAGGATGCACACGCCATCCGTAATACGATGTGATCGGGCCGGAGCAGGGCCATACAAAAGAGCCGTTGCCACCGCCGGAAGGCATCTGGGAAGCGGCTTCCATCCCCTGCAACATGGCTTTGATGTTATCGGAAATCGCAAGCATACGGTCGTATTCTTCGTCCGACTTACGCTTTTCTTCTTCTGCCATGTACAGTTTCTGTGCACGCTGCTGCCTCATGCTTTCTGCATCGCTGCGTTTTTGTTCCAAAGCAGCCCTGTCTTTTTTGATTTCCGCCATCTGGGCATCCAGCTGATCCTGGCGCTTCTGGATTTCCCCTGCTTCCTGTTCAATCACGGCAATCAGATCCAGATCGCTGCGGATGATTTTCTGCAGCAGGTACATACGGGAAGCAAAATCCCCAAAGTCCTTCGCTCCCAGCAATACGTCCAGATAATTGATCTGCCCGTTCTCATAAATATCGCGGAGCCGGTGGCGGTATATTTCCATCCGCCCTTCCATTTCCTCTTTCTTTTTATTCAGTTCAGCCGTATTTTTATCAATATCTTTCTGCAGGGCATCCGCCTTTTTCTGAAGAACATCTATATCCTTCTGCAGGCGGCTTAATTTTGCAACGATTTCCCCCAGGCTTTCTTTCGCTTCAGCGACTTTTTGTTTTGCCTGATCCTTTTTTTCTTCGGCCACCTGCACATTATGCTGGGCCTGATTCAGCTCCTCCTGCTTCTTTTCCATCTCACTGGCAGCAAAAGCAGGCAGCACATTAAGTAAAAAAAGCCATAAGGCAAGGAGCGCCGTTAAAACTTTGCGAGATTTCATTGGACAGCCTCCTTATACCCGAAGGAACTTTTTCAGGGAAAGGTAACTGCCCAGCGCGCCGATCAGCGTGCCGCAGGCCAGGATAAAAAGGTCCGCGTACAACAGGGTCGGCCATGACGGTAACACCGGGAAGAACGCAAAGGTCGTATGCAGACGTCCGCTGAGGCTCACATAAATCAGGTCCACTACAGCACAGGCAATGACACCGCCGCCCAGCCCCAGGGTCATGCCTTCCAGCATGAAAGGCCAGCGGATGAACCAGTCGGTCGCGCCTACATATTTCATGATAACCACCTCGCGCCGCCGGGCAAACACGGTAAGACGTATGGTGTTGATAATAATAAACAGAGTTGCAAAACAAAGGAATACGATCAGGACTGCACCGCCGATACGCATCACCTTGGTCAGGGCGAACAGGTGCTCTACTACCTCCTGCCCGAATTTCGCGGTCTCTACCTTCGGCCAGTGTTCTATCTGGGATACCAGTGCCTTTATTCGCTCCGGCCTGTCTACCTGTACTTCAAAAGAAAAGGGGAACGGGTTGTCCTTGCCCAGCGCCTTCAGCAAAGTGGCCTGATCACCCAGCCGGTTCTTGAATCGCTCCATGGCCATGGCCTTGGTCACTTCTGTAACCTGGACCACGCCTTCCATTTTTTTCAGTTTATCCCGCATTTCGGCTACTTCTTCACCGGTAGCGGTATCCTCCAGGTAGACTGTCATCTCTACCTGGCCTTCCAGATATTTTGCCAGATTATCCGTATTCAGGTACATCAGCAGGAACAGTCCCAGTACCAGAAGGGAAACGGCAACCGTAGAAACAGAAGCAAAACTCATTATGCCGTTTCGTTTAATGGATTTGCCTGTCTCACGGATAAAATATTCTTTACTGCTCAGACTCATATCCGTATACTCCGTTCAATTCGTCGCGAACGATTTCACCGTTTTCGATTGCAATGACCCGCTTGCCCATAGCGTCGACGATTTCCTTGTCATGGGTCGCCATAATAATGGTCGTCCCGGTATTATTGATCTCCTGGAAAATTTCCATAATTTCCATGCTGGTTTCCGGATCCAGGTTCCCTGTGGGTTCGTCCGCGATTACCAGGCTGGGGCTGTTGACAATAGCCCGGGCAATCGCAATTCGCTGCTGTTCACCACCCGACAGCTCATTGGGTTTTGAATAGGCCCGGCGGCGCAGACCTACCAGGTCCAGCACATTCATCACGCGCCGTTTGATTTTGCGGTACGGCGCTTCAATAACCTGCATGGCAAAGGCAACATTATCATAC
The DNA here is from genome assembly GCF_056977735.1 of Succiniclasticum sp. NCBI lineage: Bacteria > Bacillati > Bacillota > Negativicutes > Acidaminococcales > Acidaminococcaceae > Succiniclasticum > Succiniclasticum sp. Next base: position 216,101 of record NZ_DBMCWA010000001.1, on the reverse strand, counting down.
ACCGTACGGTCCGGCAACAGGCGGTAATCCTGGAAAATGATTCCCAGCTGCCGCCGCAGGTACGGTACTTCTTTAGCTGTTAAATTCAAAATATCCACATCGTTCAGACGAATACTGCCGGAAGTGGGGAGCACTTCCCGGAACAGTAATTTGATAAATGTGGATTTGCCGGCTCCGCTGGGGCCTACGATAAAAACAAACTCGCCCTGCTCGATCCGGACATTAATATTACGCAGCGCCACATTCCCACCGGGATATGTTTTGCTGACATCTGTCATTTCCAGCACAGATAAAACTCCCTCCAAGATGATTTGGAGACGTAAGTTCTCCACTAATACTATACAACTTTTTACGTACACCGTTTGCAAAATTATTGCGAATTATTTTACCGGCGCAGCAGATCAAACGCTTTTGATACGGTGCTCTGCGCCAGTTCGCGCATTGCGACAAGATGCTCTTCCTGCATCTGCGGTTTTTGTCCCCACAGTTCCCCCGCAGCGTTTTCAACTTTCGCGGCGTTCAACGTTTCCACCGTACCTACTGCCTGGGCGCCTATGGCTTTCAGAAAGCTGTCCACTTTGGGATCATAGGAGATAGCCATCAGGGGCACTTTCATCACGGCGGCAAAAATCAGCGCATGCAGCCGCATACCGATCAACAACCGGAAGCTCCCAATAATGCTGAGGAATTCCTCGGTAGAATAATCTCCCTGCAACAGGGCGACTTTGTTTCGGATATCGGGAAGGTAACTTTGCAACAGCTGGCTGTCTTTCAAATCCATAGAAACCTGCAATGGCAAAATAGCAATTTGGGCATTGTACTTTTCGCTGAGTGTTCCCAATGCTGCCGCAAGCTGTTTCAGGCAGCGCTGGTTGTCCGGCCATACCCGGACAGAAACGCCGATAATCGGTTTGTACGGATCCAGGCCTGCTTCTTTCAGGATTGTTTTTCCTGCCACCCTGGATTCAGGGTTCAACATCAGCACCGGATCTGCCGTAACGTCAACTTTTACTGCAGAAACACCCATGCGCTCCAGTTCTTCTGCCGAATCCCTGTCCCTAACGGTAATCAGGTCCGCCTTGTTCACTACCATGCGGGTCAGCACCCGCATAAACCGGTTTCGGATGGGCCCGATGCCCTGGGCAAACAGCATGACCTTACGGCCTTTCCATTTTGCCGCTGCAATAATGGAAAGATAATACAGCAGGCTCCTCATACTGGTCACATCCTGCAACAGACTGCCGCCGCCGCTGATGACCAGATCCGCTTCGCCGATGGCCCGCAGAAGCCGGACTGCCGCAAAACGGTATAACGATTTTACCTGATGTTTTGCAATTGTATTTCCCGGATTCCCGGAAATTACGGTAATATCCGCCTTCGGCTCAACAGCACGCAACGAGGCAAGGATTGCCGTCAGCAGCGCCTCATCACCGGCATTATTAAATCCGTAATACCCGGAAATAACAATTTTACTCATTAACAGAAAATCTCCTTAGCCACGGCTTTACATATGGCATCAAAATTGAAACTGCGATCACTGCAATAATACCCAGTACAGACCCCAGCAGATAGCCGTCTGCCGCCCGGATATAACTCATCATGGCCGGCGTGCGCATATGACAGAATGTCTGCACCAGGGAACCCTGCCCGATCACCGCCCCCACTACCAGCGCCAGTTTACACCAGTTAGGCGCCATACGGTATGCAGCCAGCACGGCCAGGAAGAAAGCCGGGTGACCAATCATGAACTCTTTTTCTCTGGGGCGGGCGTACATGATTTCTTCCAGGAACAGGCGCAGTTTGATCTCAATCGCAGGCACCGGCACCCCGCCGGTATGTCCGCTGCGTCCAACAAAGATATAGGCAACGAACAGCAACACGCCTAAAATCACAAAATGCCCTAACGTAAGACGGGTCTTACAGATTTTGACAAGCTGGGAAAACAGCTCTGCCGGCCTGGCCCCATCCTGGGAAAAAATGCTGTATTGCCGTAAAAACAAAAGCAACATCAACAGCACAGGCATAATAAATGTCAGCTTTACGCCACGGTAGATATCTGCTTCCAGAAAGAAACGTGTATCCCCCATAATGGCCGCATTCAATGTTGCGCCAACCAGCGAAAGAACAATCGCAAGGGCAAGCTGCCATAAAGCTGTAATAATTACGCCGCCCGTTGATTTTATGTCTGTCTTACTATTTTCCCACAGTGTTAAAATCACACTCATCGAAAGAACAGGATACAGGACAGCCGAAAGGAACGCCAGACCCTGCCGCAACGACAGGCCGCGTCCCATAAACAGGCAAAAAGCAGTTACCAGCATGCCGGCGCCAACCAATGCGTATTGTTTCCAGCCCTTCAGGGAAGGAAGAATCATTCCCAGGTATAACGCCAGCGCAGCCCAGGCCCCCAGCGCAACCAAAAGCAAAGACCAGCGGCCCGGTTCATAGGAACCGGCAAAGCCCGGGGTGCCGTTGGCTGAGGCAGATGCCTTTTCACCCGGTTTCTGGAACACACCGGCCACACCGATCTTGTATCCGCGGGCCTTCACCTGCTGGGTGATCTGCTTCATATAATCCAGGTTCAGATCGATAATATCCACAGCGTTCTGGGGTTTCAGGAACAGGCGGACGTAATTGACACGGATGTTCCGTTCCTCGTCTGCCAGCGCCCAGCGCCGCAGGGCATCCGGCATCATCAGCTTGCTGTTTTCCTGGGCGTCAATATTCAGCACCCGTACCGCATTGTTGTCCACACTGTGAAGCAGGGCATCCAGTCCGTCAAACCTGGCAAATTGCAGCTGGGTCACATGTTCCAGCAACCCCAGCCGGATATTCCGTTCCTCCAGTTTTTTCCCCATATAGCCGATGTCATTGGGAAAACCGATTACATCCGTGCCGCAGGGAATATAGGTTGTCACCTGAACTCCCGACTTGTCAATCCGGGAAAACAGGCTGTCCGTTGCCTTCCGGGAATACGGAAGATAATTCTGTGGACGAATCGCTGTCAAAAAACCGGCGGCTTCCACTTCTTTCAGTTCTTTCACAGAAAGTCCCAACGGAGCCTGCATCATCGGGGTTTTAGCCCGATAATCCGGCTCCAGCAGTAAACGGGAGTCACCTTTAATCTCCAGTATCTCCGGCGTCTGGCTTACCGTACGGAGTCGTTCCGCGCCATACCGCAGAAGCAGGTCTTCTTTTACTTCCGTCCAGGCTTCTTCATCCTCTCCACGGGTTACATAGACAGCATCCGGATTGATCTGTACAGAAGAAAGGACCACATCAAAATCCCCATGATGGATTCCCTTTGCCGCCTTTTGTAACACATCCCCCGGCATAGCAGAAATCCGGCCTTCCCGGTCCAGCCGTTCCAGCGTCGTATCATATACGATCAGCGTGGTAACACCGGCGTCCTTAAACTGTTGCAACAGTTTCTCACTGCTGCAGCCTTCCCGCCGGGCCATCATCAGGATCGCCTGATAATCCAGCGTCTGTTCCACAGTGTCATTCCGCTTTTCAATCTGGATACGAGTCTGTACCAGCCACAGCGCCGCACAAAATGCAACGGCGATGCAAAATATTATAATGGGATTATAACGGTCTTTCCATTTCTTCATATTCATATCATCTCAAAAAAAGCATAAAACACAGCGGCGCATACCAAAAGATATGCGACGCTGCGCATGTTATATCTGTTTTGCAGCCAGTCGTTTGGCTTCATATTCCTGACGCAGGTACGCTTCCACAAAGGGGCGCAGATCCCCGTCCATCACGCCGTCCACATTCGAGGTTTCAAAGGAAGTACGGTGATCCTTTACCATCGTATACGGCTGGAACACATAGGAGCGAATCTGGCTTCCCCATTCAATAGCCTGGTAATCCCCGGCCAGATCACTGATCTTGGCGTCCCGCTTTGCCTTTTCAAACGCATACAGCTTACCGCGTAACATCTGTAACGCTTTTTCACGGTTCTGAATCTGACTGCGTTCATTTTGGCACTGTACCACGATACCGGTAGGAAGGTGGGTCATACGTACGGCGGAAGAAGTCTTGTTGACGTGCTGGCCTCCGGCGCCGCTGGCCCGGTATACATCCACACGCACCTCATCCATGTTGATTTCCACATTGACCGTATCGTCCAGTTCCGGCATCACATCCACCGCAGAGAAAGACGTGTGACGGCGGGCATTGGCGTCAAACGGCGAAATACGGACCAGGCGGTGCACTCCTTTTTCGCTGCGGAAAAAGCCATAGGCATTATGTCCGTTGATCTGTAAGGTCGCACTCTTGACGCCCGCTTCATCCCCGGCCAGATAATCCAGCATTTCTACCTGGTACCCGTTCCGCTCCGCAAAGCGGGTGAACATACGCAGCAGCATAGAGGTCCAGTCCTGGGCTTCCGTCCCGCCGGCACCTGCATGGAGAGTCAGGATGGCGTTGTTGGCGTCATACTCTTCCGACAACAGCATCCCCAGTTCCAGATGGTGGAGATTTTCCCTGATCTGGTTTAACGTTTCGTCCAGTTCCGGGATCAGGGACTCATCCTGTTCCTCGGCCGCCATCTCCTGCAGCACTTCCAGGTCGTCCAGTCCCGTTTCCAGATCTTTGTATTCATCAACTTCTGATTTTAACGCGTCCACCTCTTTGGAAATCCTGGACGCTTTTTCCGGATCATCCCAGAAGGACGGTTCCCCCATAAGATGTTCCAGTTCCCCAATTTTTTCTTCTTTGCTGGGGATGTCAAAGAGATCCCCTCATTTCGTCCAGTTTTTTCTTGAGGCTTACGATCTCAGGTTTGTATTCTTCAAGCAGCAACTTTCTCACATCCTTTACTGGTTATTTTTAATTACTTTCCTTTTCCGCAACAGTTTTTATACTTCTTTCCACTGCCGCAGGGACAGGGATCGTTCCGTCCGATTTCCGGCCCGTTATTGACCACCGGCTGTTTTACCGCTTCCTCCTCCGGCGTATCTACCGTCGGGTTGTTCATCGTGGCATTTTCCAGCGGATCGTCCATTTCCATCATGGGCTGTGAAACCACATTGACCCGGTACATGTATTTGACCACGTCGTCCTCAATCGCTTCAATCATGGCTTCAAACATGTCAAAGGCTTCGAATTTATATTCCACCAGCGGGTCTTTCTGGCCGTACGCCCGCAGACCTACGCCTTCACGCAGCATGTCCATGGCGTCCAGATGTTCCATCCAGTGGTTGTCTACCACCTTCAGCATAACCAGGTTTTCCAGTTCCCGCATGATCTCCGGACTGATTTCTTCCTCCCGGCTGGCATAAATATCATCCGCCAGCTTATGCAGATACTCGCCGATTTCTTCGCGGCTCATATCCGCCAGATGTTCTTCCTTCAATTCTCCGTAAGGTGCAAAGAATTCTTCACAGTATCGCACCATGTTTTTCAGATCCCAGTCTTCGGAATAGGCTTCCGGCGGGCAGTACATGGTCATGGCCCGGTCTACGATCTTGTGGGTGAATTCCATCACGGTAGAACGTAAATCTTCCTGGTCCAGCACCTTACGGCGTTCTTTGTAAATAACCTCGCGCTGCTGGTTCATGACATCGTCATACTCCAGTACCATCTTACGGATGTTGAAGTTGCGTTCTTCCACTTTCTTCTGGGCGTTTTCAATGGAACTGGTGACGATTTTGTTTTCAATCGGTTCATCTTCGTCCATTTCCAGATGATCCATGATTTTCTTGATCCGGTCACCGCCGAACAGGCGCATCAGATCGTCTTCCAGGGACAGGTAGAAGCGGGAAGAACCCGGATCACCCTGGCGGGCGCAGCGCCCACGCAGCTGGTTATCGATACGGCGGCTTTCATGACGCTCCGTACCCAGAATGTGCAGACCGCCCTTCTCAGCCACACCTTCGCCCAACACAATATCGGTACCGCGGCCTGCCATATTGGTAGCGATGGTGACCTGACCCGGCTGACCGGCGTCCGCCACGATCATGGCTTCTTTTTCGTGATACTTGGCATTCAGTACGTTATGGGGGATGCCCTGTTTCTTCAGTAATGCACTCAGGTCTTCCGACTGGGTGATGGACGTGGTACCTACCAGCACCGGCCGGCCGTCCTTATGCAGATTCACGATTTCATTTACGACCGCCCTGTATTTGGCAGCCTTGGTCTTGAAGATTACGTCCGGGTAATCGGTTCGGATCATGGGCTTGTTGGTAGGAATTACAACAACATCCAGACCGTAAATCTTCTGGAATTCCTGTTCTTCCGTCTTGGCTGTACCGGTCATGCCGGCCAGCTTGTTATACATACGGAAATAATTCTGGAAGGTAATGGTGGCCAGCGTCTGGCTTTCACGCTGCACTACCACGCCTTCCTTGGCTTCGATCGCCTGGTGCAGGCCTTCGGAATAACGGCGCCCGTACATCAGTCGTCCGGTAAATTCATCAACGATGATAACCTCTCCGTCTTTCACCACATAGTCACGGTCACGGATCATCAGTTCCTTGGCCTTGATGGCGCACATAATATGGTGGGAGAAGTCCACGCCGTGTTCCGTATCGTACAGGTTGGTAACACCCAGCGCCTTTTCCGCCTTGGCAATACCCGCTTCCGTAGGTGCAACCTGCTTCTGCTTCTCATCAACGGTGTAATCCTCGCCTAATTTCATGTTAGCGACAATGCGGGCGATGACTTTATACAGATCAGCCGATTTTTCACCGGGGCCGGAAATGATCAGCGGGGTACGGGCTTCATCGATCAGGATGGAGTCTACTTCGTCCACGATGCAGTAGTTCAGCTCCCGCTGCACCATCTGGTCCTTATCTACCACCATGTTGTCGCGGAGGTAGTCAAACCCGAACTCGTTATTCGTGCCGTAGGTAATATCAGCCTGATAGGCAGCTTTCCTTTCAGGGAAATCAATGTCATGTACAATCAGCCCGACAGACAGGCCCAGGAAATTATAGATACGTCCCATATCAATGCTGTCACGGCGGGCCAGGTAATCATTGACGGTAACCACATGAACGCCCTTTCCGGTTAATGCGTTCAGATATACCGGCAGCGTTGCTACCAGGGTCTTGCCTTCACCGGTACGCATTTCCGAAATTTTGCCCCGGTGCAGCACCACACCGCCGATCAGCTGCACGTCAAAATGCCGCATCCCGGTCACGCGTTTGGACGCTTCCCTTACTACCGCAAACGCTTCCGGCAAAATGTCGTCCAACGTTTCTCCCTTTTTAAGGCGCAGCTTGAACTCATTTGTCTTGGCCTGCAGGTTGGCAGAACTCATCTGTTCCATTTCGGGTTCCAGGGAATTGATCTTATCTACAATCGGTTTGATATTTTTTAATTCCTTTTCATTGGGATCTCCGAATATTTTCTTTATTAAAGATTCCAGCAAATTCATCACTCCTTAACCTGGGATTTGTCAACTAAAAGTCTGGTCATTCCACTTGTTCTGAACAAACAAATATCCATTATTGTCTATCATAAAATTTTAACAGAAAGAATGGTAAAAGTCAAAGAAACACGGACGTTTCTATGCAATACTTTGTGAAGTTTACGTGAAGAATGCAAAACAAAAAACGCAGGACTTTCATCCTGCGTTTGATAGGTATTTGAGGAAATCACTCCACTTTGGGCTCCAGCAAGCCGTAATTCCCGTCTTTACGCCGGTACACCACACTGACCCCGCCAAAATCCGGATCAAAGAACACGAAGAAATCGTGATTCAGCAGATTCATCTGTAAAATTGCCTCTTCCGGAGTCATGGGATTCATGGTAAAACTCTTGCTGCGGATAATCTTGAAATCTTCCTCGTCATCTGCCTGAACCGGGGCCGGTTCCACAACCGAAGCAGTTTCTGCCGGAATTTCCCGGAAATTACCGTATTTCCGTTTCATCAGTTTGGTCTTGTATTTATGTACCTGCCGCTCAATTTTCTCTACTACAAGATCAATGGAAGAGTACATATCTTTTGTGGATTCCTGGGCACGCAGCAGGATCCCTTTTGCGGGAACGGTAATTTCTGCGATATGGTTCCCGTTTTCTACTTTAAGTACTGCGGTAATATCTCCCACTGCCTTAAACTGCCTGGTAACTTTGTCAATTTTCTTTTCAACATAGGCTTTTACTGCCGGTGATACAACGGTATTTCTTCCTTTTACGATAACTGCCATACAGAGTCCTCCTTGATCGTCCAAGGTCACTTGGTTATTACAGGCTCCGGATCAGGAAACTGCGGCCCGTTCTGCAACTGATCTGTAATGCCTCCTCTTTGTGTAGTCCACAGGATTTCCTACCCGTTGTCCGTTGCTTATTCATTCGACATATCCTGTTTAATTCCTGTATAGGAGACAAGATTTCTCATTTTTGTCACTTTTTACTGCAAAACTGCAAAATTCGTTACATGTTAATACAGTAATTATAAAATCTTGGACAGGAAACTCCGGGTCCGGGGATTCTGCGGATGGTCGAACACCTGCTCCGGCGTCCCTTCTTCCAGAATATACCCTCCGTCCACGAACAGCACCCTGTCGCCCACCTCCCTGGCAAACCCCATCTCATGGGTGACTACCACCATGGTCATGCCGTCCTTTGCCAGCTGCTTCATAACCTCCAGTACTTCGTTGATCATTTCCGGGTCCAGCGCCGAAGTAGGTTCGTCAAACAACATGGCCTTGGGTTTCATGCACAGGGCCCGGGCAATGGCCACGCGCTGCTGCTGCCCGCCGGAAAGCTGGTCCGGGTAATTGTCAGCTTTCATTTCCAGCCCGACTTTTTTCAGATACATCCTGGCCAGTTCTTCCGCTTCCCTGCGGCTGGTCTTACGCACTTTCATAGGGGCCAGCACCAGATTTTCCAATACAGTCATGTGGGGGAACAGGTTGAAACGCTGGAACACCATGCCCACTTCCTTACGGACTTCGTTGATATTCGCTTCCCCGTTTAGAGGGATATTATCGAAAATAATCTCTCCTGCGGTGGGTTCTTCCAGATAATTGATGCAGCGCAGCAGGGTAGACTTGCCGCTGCCGGAAGGGCCGATGATTACGACAACTTCCTTTTCTTTGATCCGCAGGTCAATGCCTTTCAGTACATGCAAATCGCCAAAGCTCTTTTCCAAACCGGTAATTTTAATAATTTCCTGCCGCTCTGTCATTTCGTGTCAAACTTCCTTTCCAGCAGACCGGTAAGCCGGGCTACCGTGAATGTCAAAATCAGGTAGATGATCGCCACAGCCATCCAGATTTCAAAGGACGCATAGGTACGGGCGATAATCAGCTGCCCCCGGCGGGTCAGTTCTTCAAACCCGATAACGGAAACCAGGGAGGAATCTTTCAGCATGGCAATAAATTCGTTACCCAGCGGAGGAATAATACGCTTGAATGCCTGGGGCAAAATAATGTAACGCATGGTCTGCCACCATGTCATACCCAGGCTTCGTCCGGCTTCCATCTGACCGACATCAATCGACTGGATGCCGCCCCGGAATACTTCCGCCACGTACGCGCCGCTGTTGATGGAGCAGGCAGAAATTGCCGCAAAGAACGCATCCACCCGGTGTCCGATGATACTGGGCAACGCGAAATAAACCAGAAAGATCTGAATCAGCAGCGGTGTGCCGCGGATAAAATCCACATACACGTTGCCTATCCAGCGCAACGGTTTAAAATCAGACATGCGCACCAGCGCCACAATGATACCGATCAACATACCAAAGAAAACACTGAGGGCCGTAATTTCAACTGTAATACCGGCGCCCGCCAGCAGAAGCGGGAATGCGCTTTTCATTAACTCAAAATTTACATCCATAAGGCAAATCCTTCTTGCTTTTTGTATTTTTTTTCACAGCTGTAAAACAAGTCCGTCCAAAAGAGCAGCTAACCCCGGAACGTTGTTTGCTTTCAGATATCCTCTATTTCACAGCACAGAATCAATGCGGACTGAATCAGCTTTGCATTCATTATACTACATAAATAAAAAATACAAAAGGGAATTTTATGCAAAACTCCCTTTTGTTAACAATATTCATTAAATTGCCTGTACTGTCCTCACGGTCAGCATCCAAAAATTACCTGTTTATTTTTTTACAGCGCCAAACCATTTCGTATACAGTTTGTCATATTCGCCATTTTTCTTCAGGTCCAGCAGGGCTTTATTGATTTCTTTGGTCAGCGGGCTGTTCTTCTTCATGGACAGGCCGTAGGATTCTGCTTCCATGGTGTCGCCAACGATCTTGGCAGAATCTTTGCCGCCGCCCTGGGCCAGATAATATTCCGCAACCGGTTTGTCGATGATGACCGCGTCAACGCCCTTGTTTTTCAGTTCCAGGAAAACTTCTGCGTTGGTATTAAAGTTTTTCACTTTAGCACCGGGAACCTTGGCCGCTTTTTCCGCACCGGTGGTACCGATCTGCACGGCAATGCCTTTGTTGTTTAATTCATTGATACCCTTCACTTCGGCATTGTCTTTATTTACCACAACAACCAGACCGGATACATAATAGGGATCACTCATGTCTACGGCTTTCTGACGGTCCGGGGTAATGCTCATACCGGCAGCCGCTACATCGATATTGCCCGCATTCAGTGCGGGAATCAATGCATCAAAGCCCATATTCATGATTTCCACTTTCATGTTCAGCTGCTTGCCGATCGCACGGATCAGGTCCATGTCAAAGCCGTCAAATTCCTTACTTCCCTCTTTCTGGAATTCAAAGGGTGCAAAAGTGGGTTCCGTACCTACCCGCAGTACTTTCGGAGCCTGTGCAGCTTTTTTCTCGCCACCGCCGCCGCAGCCTGCCACCATCATAACCGCCATGATCATCGCCATCAACAGCATAAATGTTTTTTTCATTGAATTATAGCCTCCTGAAATATTTAAATACAAACTTAAACTGCCTTGATAAAAGAACCTCCGGGCAGTTAAAAACTGAATAATACTCCGATACGTTGCCGGGAATTATTTTGCAGGCTTACTGCCAAACCATTTCTCATACAGCTTGTCATAAGTTCCGTTCTTTTTCAGGGCATCGAGAGCCTTGTCAACTTCTTTGGCCAGTTCCGGTTTCTTCTTGGAAATTACAATGCCGTAATCTTCCGCAGTCAGGGGTTCGCCTGCCAGCTTGGCATATTCGCTGCCGCCATTCTTCAGGAAATACTGCAATACAGGCAGATCGCTGACAACTGCGTCCGCGCCCTTGTTCTTCAGTTCCATGCAGGCCAGGTCGCTGGTGTTAAATGTCTTGACTGTGGCTCCCTTTTCTTTCAGCTTTTCAGCGTACAGAGCACCGGTGGTACCCATCTGTACGGCTATGGTCTTATTTTTCAGGTCTTCAAATTTCTGAACATCATTTACATCCTTACGCACTACAAAAGCCAGACCGGATTTATAGTACGGCTGGGAGAAGATGACCTGCTGTTTCCGTTCTTCCGTAATACTGAAACCTGCGATGGAAACATCCAGGTTGCCGGCATTGATTGCCGGGATCAGGGCATCAAAGCCCATGTTCTTGATTGTGCATTTCTTATAGCCCATCTCTTTGGCAATGGCACGGATCAGGTCCATGTCAAAACCGGTGAATTCCTTGGAATCCTTTTCAGGAAATTCAAAAGGCGCAAAGGACGGTTCCGTCCCTACGATCAGTTCTTCTTTAGCAGCAGGAGCCGGGGCTGCCGCCTTCTTGCCGTCAGCTTTTTTGTCTCCGCCGCCGCACCCTGCAGCCAGGATCCCCAGAGCCAAAACAAGGATACTTAACAGTACAGTGATCTTTTTCATTTCTTTCTCCTCCAAACCCAATATAAAACAGTTAAACCTGCATGGCATGCACTTTCCCTACAGCCTGTGCCTTCTCCTGACACGTAAGCACATGTCATAATAAAAACGCCCCGGCTGACCTGGTTTTCGCCCCCACACCCGCCTGCTGGAAGGTTCGCTCCTAAGCAACTGCTCCCCACTACTGCTCCTCTCGTACTTTTACGGCAGGACTTACTTCTAAGCTGCACCGTGCTCACAGTAAATTTTACTGCTTACGTGGATCGTTTCGCCTGCAACTGGCATCGACTTTCAACCACAGACCCGGATTGTTTTTATTTTTTTAATATAACACACCAAATTGATTATTTCAAGCATTTCGCAGTGCTATTTATAACTTTTTCATTCTACTTTAAAGATGTTTAATTCGTAACATTTTACGAATCTTTTTTTTGCGAATTTCAGTTTGTCTTGACGTTTTCTTTTAAAATCACTATACTATACTTACCTAAATAAATCGAAACCATAACCGGATGCGTTCCGGTTATATTTATCTGGAAAAGTAACGATACAACCAAGGAAACGCCGATTCCGTCAGTCAGGAGGTTGACAGATGACGAATCGCGGTTCATACAATACATTGAAGTACGGACGTGATTACTATGCTTTCTATCCCTCAGTATCTTGATTTTGCCTATACTGGGAAAACGAAAGAGATTTGTTCTTTTTTCCTGGAGCTGTTAAAGCGGAAGAACGAATTTCTGTATCTGCATTCACAGCAGGTCGCCAATTACTCAGCCAGCGTAGCTGCCAAGCTCGGGCTCTCGCGCAAAGAAATCAGCATCATCCGGACAGCGGCATTAATGCATGATATCGGTTTACTGAGCGTGCCAAACAGCATCCTTAACAAATATCCTTACCTGAGTACCCGTGAACTGGCTCAGTACAAACGGCATTGTATAGCCGGGTGCAGTATGCTGGAAAATATGGAAGAATTCTCCAGCATTATTGATCTGATCCGCAGCCATCATGAAAAATGGAACGGAACCGGTTATCCCAAGCGGCTGAAAGGTGTTAATATCCCGTTAGGCGCACGTATAATCGCAGTGGCAGATTACTATGACAGCGTAATCAATCCCTGCACCACGCAATGGCAAAAAAGCCATCAGGAAGCATTGCAGGAACTGTTAGGAGCCATCGGAACCGATTTCGACCCGGAAATCGTACGGGCCTTTATGGAATCCATCGTTCCCGGCAACAACATCAAGCCGGTTCCGGTTTACAGCAAAAAGGGAGCCAGGGTAAAAACAAAAACAGCTGCCGCAATGTTATCTTCTGTTGCGACGAAAGTAGCTGAGACCGCGGAATCAAAAGATTTTGCATAAAAAACACAACAGGTTACGAATTATTTCGCAGCCTGCTGTTTTTTTTATTTATTCAAAATTTCTTCCAGCACTTCTTCCGTGTTTTCACCCAGACGGGGCGCCCGCCGGTAAAATGCGCAGGGGGTTTTGGAAAACTTGGGTACAAAGCCCATGGTCTTATAATTTCCCAGTTCCGCGTCTTCAATCTCCAGCACCATCTCGTCTGCCTGCGCCTGTTCCGTCGCCAGGGCTTCATCATAATTCAGCACCGGGGCCAGGCAGGCGTCCGAACCTTTGGCCAGCTCCATCCATTCTTTCAGGGGCCGTTCCGCAAATATAGCTGACAGTTCGTGTTTGATATAGATGAATTCACTTTCGTCCTGAATCAGCGGGATCAGATCAGGCCGCTCCAGCAGATTGCACAGGTTTGCCCAGAACTTCTCCTCCAGACAGCCCACACTTACATATCGCCCGTCTTCTGTCTGATAAATATTATAGTTTGGATTGCCGCCGCTCAGCCAGTTGTTGCCACGGACGTTTACAAAGCCGTTCCCGAAATAGGTAGCGCTGACGCCTGGTACCAGGGCCAGGCAGGTATCAAAGAGGGAAATGCTGATCTCCTGTCCTTCCCCGGTCTTTTCCGCATGGTGCAGCGCAGCCAGGATCGACATGCCCGCCATAGCGGAAGCCTGCATGTCCGCAATCAATACGCCGGGAATGGCAGGTCTTCCGTACCGTTTTCCACTTAACGAAACCAGCCCGGCAAGACTCTGGTAACCGATATCGTGATCCGCCTGTTGGACCAGCGGTCCTTTTGTGCCGTAACCGGAAATAGAACAATATACGATTTTCGGATTGATCTGGCTGACCGTAGCAAAGTCAATCCCCAGCTTTTTCAATACGCCGGGGCGGAAGCTTTCTACAACCACGTCCACCTGTCTGACCATTTCCAAAAACACATTTTTATCGGTTTCCTGCTTCAGATCCAGCGCCACACTTCGCTTGTTACGGTTCACTTCCATGAACCAGCAGGCAAAATCGCCCCGGCGGGGCACAAACTCACGGGCGTAATCCCCCTTTACCGGTTCTTCAATTTTTATTACGTCCGCACCCATATCCGCAAACATGCGGGTACAGAACGGTCCGGGCAGCAGCCGGGATAAGTCCAGAACTCTGACACCCTGTAACGGTCCCATGGTATCACTCCTTTTACGTTTAAAAAATAATAACATTATGAAATTGGTAAAAGGTCTCGCAAAACCGTGTACGATATTTTGCTCAATCCTTTTCCCAGTTTATATACTGACTGTCCTTACTCTTATTTTAATCTGTTAAACTGAAGTTGACAAGTGTAACAGAAAAACGTACACTTTAAGAGATACTGATTCAGTAATTTTAAAAGACGAAGGAGCCTTTACCATGTCTGTAGAACGCGTCAGAAACTATCTGTCCCGGTTTGGTATGGCAGATAAGATCATTACTTTCAAAGAGTCCAGCGCTACGGTAGAGCTGGCTGCCAAAGCGGCCGGAACGGAACCGGCCCGCATTGCCAAAACGTTATCTTTTGCCGGGAAGGACCATCCTGTGCTGATTGTAACTGCCGGGGATACAAAAATCGACAATGCGAAATTCAAGCACTTTTTCGGCATCAAGGCCCACATGCTTCCCTTTGCCGAAGTAGAAGCACTGGTCGGCCATGCGCCCGGCGGTGTCTGCCCCTTCGGCGTAAACGAAAATGTCAAAGTGTATCTGGACATTTCCATGAAACGCTTCCCCACCATGTTTCCCGCAGCCGGAGAAGAGAACAACGCTATTGAACTGACTCCGGAGGAACTGGAAAAATATACTGACAATGCAGGCTGGGTCGATCTCTGCAAAGGCTGGCAGGAAAACTGAGACAGCAGCTGCCGGCTTGCCCGAACACAGCTATGGCTGCTCTTTCAGTACATTTCCCTGTCAGCACAAAAGAACATCAGACATCTTGCAAGCTCATATAATCAGCCTTTCCTCATAATCGCATAACGCCGTAAAAAAGCCGTAATGCTTCCGCGTACAGTACGCGGAGCCTTACGGCCTTTTTAATTATTTTTTCTTTTTCATGACCAGGGGCGCAAGCAGGGAAACAGCAGCCGCTGCGAGGAAAAACAGGCAGATGGGACGCGTGAAAAAGATTGCGGGATTCCCGTCGCTCATAATCAGCGAACCCACAAAATTCTGTTCCGCCATGCCGCCTAAAATGATACCGATGATGATGGCGCTCATGGAAAACTTCAGCTTGTTTAAGAAATACCCGATAAATCCGCTGGCCACCATGACGTACACGTCCGTCATAGAGTTTCCGTAGCTGTAGGTACCTACAAAGGTCATCAGCATAATAATAGGCAACAGAATCTCATTCGGTACATTCGTCAGTTTCACAAACAGGCGGATAAGGGAATAACCCATGCAGGCCATGATGATATTGGCCAGTAACAGGCCGATAAAGATCGCATACACATCCGGCGCTTTTTCAATGAACAGAAGCGGGCCGGGCTGCAGGCCCTGCACCATCAGCGCGCCCATCATAATAGCCGTAGCGCCGTCCCCGGGAATGCCCAGGGTCAGTACGGGGATAAAAGCGCCGCCGCTGACTGCGTTATTGCCAGCTTCCGGCGCCGCCACCCCTTCCGGTTCGCCGTGTCCGAAATTCTCGCTGTGTTTGCTCCACCGCTTGGCCTGATCGTAGGAAACAAAACTGGCAATATCCCCGCCGGTGCCGGGGATACAACCAATAAATGTACCTATCGCACTGCTGCGCAGCAGGGTTACAAAACAACGTTTCAGGTCCGCCATGGACGGAAGCACCTTCGTAATCGTAACATGCTGTTTAAGCTGCGATTTCTGCCAGCAGTCCTCCACGCTCTGCAGCATCTGTGCCAGCGCAAACACACCGATCAGGATCGGAATAAAGCTGACACCGCCCAGCAGGTACGTCGTATCTAACGTAAAGCGAATCGCGCCGCTCATGGCGTCAATGCCCACCGTCGCCAGGAAGAGTCCCATAACACCACCCATGATCCCTTTGAGCACATTGCCGCTGGAAACGCTGGTAATAATGGATAACCCGAACACAGCCAGCGCAAAATATTCCGGTTTGGAAAACTGCAGGGAAATTTTGGCCAAAAGAGGCGCGCAGATGATCAGGCAAATGGTGCTGAAGATTCCGCCAAAAGCACTGGCCGTTGTGGAAAGGCCAAGGGCGCGGCCTGGCTGCCGTAATTCCACGGCCATGGGGTAGCCGTCCAGTGTCGTAGCCACACTGGCAGGAGTGCCGGGGGTCTTTAATAAAATCGCGCTGATACTTCCTCCGTAAATCGCGCCGCAGTAAATACCCAACAACATCAGTATGCCGGCCATACCTTTAAACGCAAAAGCCAGCGGCAACAGCAGCGCCAGCCCCATATTCACGGAAAGACCCGGCATGGCGCCGAACATGATTCCCACGCCCACACCAAAGATCAGGCACACAAAATTGAAGGGATCTGCAATCATTCCTAATGCTGCAATAATATCTGCCATCTTTGCCCTCCTATTCTAAAAATACAGAGGACGGCAGCGAAGTATGCAGCAGCTGTCCGAACACCAGGTAAATAAACAACGTCACACAAAGGGCCGTCAGCAGCATCCGTTTTTTATTCCGGCATTCCAGCCGGTACATGATACAGGGAATCAGGAGCAGAACTGCCGGATAAAAACCAATCAGGCGCACCAGCACACAAAATGCCGCTATCATCCCCATTATCACATAAACCTGCCGGTTGGCTGCAGTACCTAAAGCCACTTGTTCCTCCGCCAGTTCCTGCCGGTGGAACAGTGTATAAACGGCCAGGACAACTGCTGCAATCGCCAGAGCCAAACCCAACAGGAACGGCCAGAAACCGGGGCCAGGCCCCTGTTCTGTAATCTCCATGGGAAAGCGGGCAGACGAGCCCATAATGCCGCCGCCCAGGAAAATTCCCACTATAAAAACCACAAAATTACACGCCTTCATGGAAACCATATAATAACTCCCCTGTAAGAAGAAGCCGTAGCGGCATACACCGCTGCGGCATTGTTACAGTTTACAAATTACTTTTTCAGGAATTTTGCGTACATGGCATCGTCATCCGCCATCATCTTATCACAGGCGTCGCCAATAATCGCTGTGGGATCGATCCCCTGCTTTTTGAAGTAGTCTTTAAACTCTTTGCTGTTGCAGACTTTTTCAGCAGCTTTGCGCAGCACATCCATCTTTTCTTTCGGCGTATCTTTCGGAGCCACTAACGCAGCCCAGGCGCGAATCGCCATAGGATGTCCCAGTTCCTTAAAGGTCGGAACATTGGGATAGAATTCGCTGCGGGTATCTGCCATCACGGCCAGGATTTTCAGCGTACCTGCATCAATCTGGCTCTTGAATACACTGGGATCCGCCAGCGTCGCTTCGATGTGTTTGCCGGCCAGCGCGGCTGCAATGTCAGCGCTTCCTTTTGGATACGGAACGTGTTTGAATTTTACGTTGAATTCCTTTTCAAAATTCAGCGCGGCAATATGCCAGATAGCGCCGGTACCGGAGTTCCCCATGGAAACCTTTCCTTCATTCGCTTTTGCATATTTTACAAATTCATCCAGCGTATTATACGGAGCTTCCTTCGTAACGATCAGGGCAGCCGGGGCTGCGATAGGCGCACAGACAGAAACAAATTCCTTATTGGTCACAGCAGCCTTGCCCTGATGAGGGAACATGGCCAGTTCGACCGTCACCATGCCTAATGTATGTCCGTCCGGTTTTGCCTTGGACAATTCCACCATACCGGTAATGCCGCCTCCGTCCGGCTTGTTCACGGGAACGAACTTACTGCCCTTTAACTCCTTCTGTAAAAACGAGATCAGCCCACGGGCACTGGTATCCGTACCGCCACCCGGCGCTTTCGGAATAATAACTGTAATATCACCGTCCGCCGGATACGCCGCTTTCTTTTCTGAAGTGCCGCCGCAGCCAACCATCCCCAGCAACATGGCCGTCAGCATCAATATTGTTAATAATTTTTTCATTGTGTTTCCTCCTATGTTTGCTTTTTGTAGTTTATTTTATCACTTTATAATTCATCCTGCCAACGAAAATTCACAGTTTTTCCCGGTTCCTGAATTTACGGCATTGGGCAATCTCCCGCCAGGACAGAAAAGCGACAGCAATATTCTCCCGGTTATAGGTATAAGAAACCCACAACCCGTGGAACGAATAGGTCAGGGACGGGTAACTGAATTCCCCCTCTCCCTTTTCCAGACGCAGGAACATCTCCCAGTGGCTGCCGTCTTCCCGGCCCATAAACAGGGCCAGCGGCGTACGGGCGCCCCAGTTGCCCCGTACCGGATTACAGGCCAGAAAAAGCCGGCCCCCCGGCGTGCGGATCACATCAAAGCCGCTGTTGTTATTGTAAAGCTCCGTAGGCTGCGGATCGGTCCAGTGTTTTCCCTCATCTTCCGAAACACTGCTGTAAATAAAGCCTTCCGTACTGCGCATATACATGTGCAGCTTACCCTTATCCTGCCAGAGAACCGGCTGGATGACGCCACGGCCGTTAAAGCTTTGGGCGCTGAGAGGCGGCAGGGTCGAAGTATCCGGTGGCGTCTCAGGCAAGTCCCCTCCTGCTTTCGGCAAATTAAGAGCCAGCAGGTTCAGTCCCAGTAACGCGGTACGGTTCCATGTGATGCCGTAATTATCGCTGTAATCACAGAAGCACTGCCAGTCACCACGCTCGATACTGCCACCGGCACAGATACGTCCGGAAGGAAGTATAACCGGTTTTGTCCGCACCGGTCCCCGTCCTCCGGTAGCGTCTCCCGGCACAAGCGGCCGGGGATGTCCCCAGTACACCGGATCGGTACGGCTCAGCATCACCATGGTCTTCCAGTCCGCAATTATATTCCCGGTTTTAAAAAACAGCAGCACATGTTCATGCTGTACCAGCAATACCGGATTCCAGCAGGCCTCCGGCATACTTGTGATGCAGACCGGTTCCGTCCATTCGCAGGAAACCGCTACCGAGTCCTGCACACGTCCGTCATGGATATGCTCCCGGCCACTGTCCTTCTTTTTCTCTTTCACTGCCGTATAACGGGGCCTTCCTACAGAGAAATAAATCTCCGTGTCCGCCGCACCTTCCCGGCTGCCGCCGAACCAGACGCAAAGCAGGGAACCGTTTGGCAGCGCCGTCAGACAGCTGCCGTGGCACATGGCAGTCGGCAGCGTTTTGCATATCATCTGCTTAAACAAAAAAGGTCACACCTTTCCTTGTTTGTTGATAGTTATATTTTATCATTTCCCCGGAAATTACGCAAAAAAAGCAATGAGCTTCCACCAAATGGCAAAAGCCCACCGTTTAATCTTTTCTATTTGTTTTCCTGATAAAACTCTTCCATAAACCGCGCCAGCGTTTCGCAGCCTGCCAGCGGCATAGCGTTGTAAATGGAAGCGCGGATACCGCCCACGCTGCGATGGCCCTTCAGTCCGCCCAGCCCGCGCTGTTTTCCTTCTTCTACAAATCTTGCTTCCAGCTCTTTGGAAGGCAGGTTAAATGTCACGTTCATAATAGAACGGCTTTCCTTTGCCGCCCGCCCTTTATAAAACTCCGGATACTTATCCAGCAGGGCATACAACAGGGCTGCTTTTTTCCGGTTCACGGCTTCCATGGCCGCCAGGCCGCCCTGCTTCTTCAGCCATTTTGCCACCTTGCCTACCATATAGATAGCAAATACCGGCGGCGTATTGTACAGGGAATCCTTGTTCAGGATGGTTTCATAATTCATCATGACAGGCAGCTTTTTGTCACGTCCTGCCACGAAGTCTTTTTTTGCAATAATCAGCACTACACCGGCCGGTCCGATATTCTTCTGCGCCCCACTGTAGATCAGGGAGAATTTCTCTACCGGGAAGGGACGGGACAGGATTTCCGAAGACATATCCGCAATCAGCGGCACATCGCCTGTTTCCGGATACGCAAAGTACTCCGTACCTTCAATGGTATTATTGCCGGTAATGTGCAGGTACGCGCAATGTTCCGGCAGCTTCACCTCTTCCGGACGGGGCACCCGGTCATAGCCCCGGTCTTTGGAACTGAACACCTTCACCGCCTTGCCGACTTTTTCCGCTTCTTCAAAGGCTTTGTCGGAGAAAGAACCGGTGTCGGCATACGCCGCCGTCATTCCTTCTTTTAAAAAGTTGCAGGGCACGCAGCTGAACTGCAGACTGCCGCCGCCTCCCATAAAGAAGATACCGTAATCGTCCGGCAGGTTCAGCAGATCCTTAATATCCTGTTTGGTTTCTTCCAGCACTTTTTCAAAGGCAGGGCTGCGATGGCTGATCTCCAGGATGGACATCCCGGTATTGTTAAAATCCAGCAGTTCTGCCTGTACCTCTTCCAATACTTCCAGGGGCAGGGCCGCAGGGCCCGCGTTAAAATTATAAATCCGGCTCACGTTTTCTACTTCCTTTCGCTAAAAATCGTATGTTGATACCCTGTTGCCAGCTTGCTGTTGCCGGCGCAACTGCCGCAAAGAAAAATATAACACATTTCATGTCTTATTGTAAATCTTCCAGCAGATGCACCACCATGCCGTCCCGCAATTTGGGTTCGAACCAGGTAGACTTAGGCGGCATGATCTGACCCGCATCCGCAATCGCCATAACCTCCTGCATCAGGGTAGGATACATGGAAAAAGCCACGGCGAATTTGCCGCTGTCCACTTTACGTTCCAGTTCTTCCAGCCCCCGGATGCCTCCCACAAAATCAATACGGCCGTCCGTACGGGGATCCCCGATCTTCAAAACAGGAGCCAGCAGATTGTTCTGCAGAATGGAAACATCAAGCGAAGCGATAATATCCTTCGGATCAAAGGTTCCTTCTCTGGCTTTTAACTCATACCAGCGCCCTGCCAGATACATACCAAAGGTATGACGTGACTCGGGATGATACGCCTTCCGTACAGGCTTGATCAGGAATTTTTCTTCTACAGCTCTCATAAACGTGATTTCACTATAGCCTGCCAGGTCTGTCACAAGGCGGTTGTAATCCAGGATCTCCATCATATTATCGGGGAAGATGACCGCCTGGAAATACTCATATTCTGCATTCACATCCTTCGCGCCGGCTTCTTTTTCCAGCTGGTCAGCCACGCGCATGGCGCCAGCGCAGCGGTGATGGCCATCCGCAATGTAAAACGCAGGCACAGCCTTAAACAGGCGGATGATCTCCTGAATCTGTACCGGGTCGTCCACTACATAGAGGGTATTTCGCACACCGTCTTCTGCAATAAAGTTGATGACCGGTTCCCGTTCCGCCATCAGCTTCAGAATATACGAACTGATTTCCGGACGCTGCCGGTACGTCAGAAAGACCGGACCTGTCTGCGCCTTTGTCTCCGTAATGTGACGTACCCGGTCCTGTTCTTTTTCCGTACGGGTCAGCTCATGCTTCCGGATAATCCCGTTCCGGTATTCATCCACAGAAGCCGTGGCCACCAGCCCGATCTGAATGTGCTGGTTCATACGCTGCCGGTAAATATAAAAGCAGGGCTTGGAATCCTGTTTCATTTTTCCGTTTTTTACATAGTTTATCAAATTCTCCCTTGCTTTCGCATAGACTTCATCACTGTAGGCGTCCACCCCTTCCGGCAGGGTAGCTTCCGATTTCGTTACCGTCAAAAAGCTGTATGGGCTTTCCGCGATCTTACCGCGGGCTTCTTCTGTATCCATTACGTCATAGGGCAGCGATGCGATTTTTGCTGCCAGTTCCGATTCGGGTCTTAAGCCCCTGAAAGGTCGTACAACTGCCATAATTAAAACCTCCTGTATAAAAACTATAAACGCTGTTCTGTTCCCGATGTTTTGTTTGTTTCTTTTCCTGATATGCAGTTCTCTATTAACTTAGCTAGTAACTAATTATAGTAGTAAAAAGAAATGATTGTCAATATATGTTGTGTATCTTTCACAATTACATCTGACTTTTTCACAAATCTGTTTTTGTATTTGTAAAAACTTAGACACAATCAAATTTTATTTTCCGTACAGAATTGCAGAAAACAGGAACTCGCTATATAATAATTAAGTATTATTACCATTTTAAAGGATGGTCTTTATCTTGCATTTTAATAAAAAAGTGATTCAGCGGGCCATGCCGATCTATATCGGCTACCTGTTCCTGGGACTGGCCTGCGGTATTCTGGGACAACAGGCGCACATCGCACCCATCGAAGCGTTTGTCATGAGCATTCTCGCCTATTCTGGAAGCGGGCAGTTCATCTGTATCGCCATGCTGATGGATCACGCGTCCCTGTTTTCCATTCTGGTTACTAATTTTATGGTAAGCCTGCGGTACATGTTCTTTTCCACTGCCATGTACCCTCATATTAAGCATTGTTCCCTGCCCTACTCGGTCCTGTTCGCCCAGAATATTACCGACGAGACTTTCGCAGTCAATTTGGACAGTTTCAGTAAGGATAAGGAGTGGGACGTGAATCAGGGTCTGGCGTTGGGATTTTCCCCCTGCCTGGTCTGGGCCAGCGCTAACTTCATCGGCTGCGCCGCAGCTGCATACCTCAATCCGCCAACGGAACTGGTGTCGTATATTTTAGTCGCCATGTTCCTGGGCATCTGGAGCGGTTATCTTCACGACACAGCCCTGCTGATCGCCGGTCTGGCAGGCGGCATCCTGTCCGTCTTGTTATCCTTCATCGTTCCCTTCAAGCTGCATATCGTGCTGGCCACGCTCATCGTATCCTGCATCGCCTGCTGGCTGGAAGTGAAGCACACGAAAAAGCAAAACGCGAATTCCTGACCATAAACGAAACGTCCTTGCAGCTTGCAATACAAATCGCTTGCCGGAATACAGACGGCAGACTGGAGAAGCAAAATGAACAGTGAATCCTTATATATATACGGCGCTACCCTGATGATGGTGATCGGCACTTTTTCCTGCCGGGAACTGCCCCTGCTTTTACTGCGGGGCCGCAAGCTGCCGGACTGGTTCAACATCTGGCTGAAGTACATACCCACCGCCATCTTCGGCGCGCTGATTTTTCCCGATATTTTTCTGAAAGAGAATGTACTGAACTTTTCCCTGCAGAACTACGGCCTGTGGGCCACCGTCTGCGCGTTCCCCATCGTTTACAAGACACAGTCACTGCCGGTGGCGCTTGTCGCGGGAACGATTTTCTTCTGTGTTTTTAAATATGTGATTTAAAAAAAGTCTTTCAAAATTAAAACTCCTTTTTTTCTTGGTTTATTTTGGAGGTCTCATGATGTTTCCTGCAAACAAAAAACGAATCAGTACAATTACCGTTGCACTGATTTTTTCTTTTTATACTATGCTGGCGTCTGCTGCGCCTGTTGCGCCGACGGTACGTACACCCGGCAGCGTGCCAACTGTTCCCCGGCAAACTTCTGCGCAATCCACTGCAACCACCCAACAGCCTTCTGCGGAACCAGTTCAGGCATCGCAAACTGCAACAGAAAAACAGGAAAACGAACCTGTTGCAACAGCACCAGCCGCAACATCACAACCAAAAGAAACCAAAACATCCAAACCTGCCGCAGCTCAAAAACAAAGTGCCGCCGTTGTGCCCGGCCATCCCTTCCGCATCCAGAACAAAGAGGAAAACTATAACTCCCTCTTATCCAAAACCGCAACACGGAAGCTGGACGACGCACTGGCCGGCATGATAGGCGGCTATGGAGAAAAAGTGCCTGGCCTGGCGGTCATCGTGTTCAAAGATGGCAAAGAAGTGTACCGCAACATGATGGGCAACCGCTTCCTCAGCCCCCGGAACAAAAACTGGAACCTGCCCGTCACCTCCGACAGTTTCTTCCGCGTGGCTTCCATTTCCAAAATCTTCACCGCCACCGGATACATGCAACTGGCAGAGCAGGGAAAAATCGATCTGGATGAAGACGTGAGCCGTTACCTGGGCTTCGCCCTGCGTAACCCCAACTACCCCAATCGCGCCATTACGTCCCGGATGCTGTTGTCCCACACTTCATCCATCCGGGACTACCCCACCCCCTATGTTCCCTTTAAGAGTAATGTCAAATCCTTTTTTACCTCTGCTGACTGCTGGACAAAGGGGAAGGCCCCCGGCACGTACTTCAGCTATTGCAACCTGAATTACGTACTGCTGGCTACCATTATAGAAAAAGTATCCGGACAGCGTTTCGACAAGTATATGACAAAGAATGTGCTGAAGCCGCTGGACATCAAAGGCAGCTTCAACCTGCGGGACTTTTCCTCATCAGATTTGCAGAAGATGGGAACCCTGTATCGCAAGACAAAAGGAGAGTCCGGGCGTTACTACGCACAAATCGATGACCGCCCCATCGACCTGCCCAGCACCTCGCTATTGGCCAATTACCGTCCCGGGACCAACGCGGGCATTTTTTCCCCACAGGGCGGCCTGCGGATTTCCCCGGAAGAGCTGTCCCACATGCTGGAGATGATGATCGGCCGCGGTAAATATAAAGGCAAACAGATCCTGAAACCGGAAACGGTACAGCAGATGGAAAAGCAGGTCTGGAGCTACAATCCCTCTCCGCCCAACGGCAATATTGAAAACGATGCCATCGAAAGCTACGGCCTGGCCCTGCAGTATTTCAGCGGCAGCGGTTCCACCAGGCCCGCCCCTGACCGGCCTGACTTTGACCTTTTGGGGCATCTGGGAGAAGCCTACGGTTTCATCGGCGGCCTTATGTGGCAGCCCGGCACGAAGAACGGCTTCCTGTTCCTCCAAAACGGCTTCGCTGCCGGCTACAAACAGAACAAAGGCCGTTACAGCCGCAACTACCGCTGGGAAGAAAACTTCATGAAAACTATAATCGAAAACGTGTTCCCAAAATAAAGGATCCGGTCACAAAAGTGACCGGATTTTTTTCGCAACTTCAGTCGCAGAGCGGTTTTTGCGCCTGCTCTCTGTTAATAAATTTAGACAGTCTCTATGTCTTGTATCCAGGTAACATATCATACCTGCATTTTATTGGTTTGTTCGGGAGAGCTGCCACTGAGCCGACCCGCTAAATCCAGCTTTTTCAGTTTCCATGTATTGTGCGCCACCAGCACCGCCGCCACAAGGGTAGCGGCCAACAGCATCCAGGGCTGCAGCATGGGCCCACCGAACAGCGGGACGATGCCTAAAGCGAAAGGCAGCCATACCAGATTGCAGATACAGACAATGCGCAGATTATGTTTTATCGTGGCCACGCAGGCGCGGCTCAACGTAAAGGTAGCCGCCACATTACACAGATTGTTGTCGGTCAGTACAACCTGGGCAGCTTTCCACACGGTTTTGGTACCGCTGCCCACGGCAAAGCCGAAGTCCGCGCACTCCAGCGCCGGGGCATCGTTGTCCCCGTCGCCAACCACCGCCACCACTTCTCCGCCTTTGCGGAAGGTCTGCACCAGCTGCGCCTTATGGGTAGGCAGCAGCTCCGCCGCCACCCGGTCCGCCCGGGAAAGCCTGCCTAAATACAGCCCGGCCCGCTTGTTATCGCCGGTCATCACCGATGTGGTAATTCCCATGGTTTTTAACCGTTGCATGGTTTCCGGTGTTTCTTCCCGCAGTTCATCGGAAAAACCAAAAATGGCATACAGGGTACGTCCCACCGACAGATACCACACGGTCTTGCCCGCATCGGACATCTGTTCCACGTATCCGTTGGCCTCCGCCGGGATCCGGGCATAGCGTTTTACATATTCCAGAGAACCCAGCCGGATGTTTTCCTTAAAGCAGCGGGCGCTGTGCCAGCCTTCCGGTGTGGACCGGATCTCTGTACAAAGAGGCAGCTTACATCCTTCCGCCGCATCACGCACCGCCGCCGCCTCCGGCAGGTCGCTGTCCTGCAGCATGGCTGCCGCCAGACTCAGAAGCCCCGGTTCAGAGCCGTTGTTGAAGATATGGATGTCCGTCAGTACCGGGTGCCCGATGGTCAGGGTTCCTGTTTTGTCAAAAATAATCAGCGATGTTTCACCGGCATCCCCTAAAATGGTTCCATCCCGCAACAGGATTTTCTGCGCCGCCGCTTTCTGCACCGCTGTAAAGGACGCCGCACTGACAGCAGGCCACAACAGGATGGGGCAACAGCACACAAAAACAGACATGGCAACCTGCCAGATGGGGAATGTTGCTTTCCCGGTAAAAAAGAAGCTGAGACAGGCAACAATGGACAACAAAATGGAACCGCTCACCAGCCACATGGAAGGCAGATCCATAAACTGCGGCAGGGGCGCCTTGCACCAGCGATCCAGATAAACGCTTCCCAACGCTGCCGTCACGCACAGGCCGATGTAAGCCAAAAACAACGGCGGCAAATTCCCGTAAGGCTGCCCCAGTACAAGCCGGACAGCAGTATATAATCCCCCTGCCACGGCAGCAATGGTGCTGATGAGCAGCAATACCTCCGCGGAAGGGATCCGCTCCTGTAAGTCCTGCAGGGCCTGCAGGAAAAACTGACGGCCTGCGTAGAGGATGGGGATTAGCAACACCAGTTGAAGCACGCCGCGCAAGTTGACTGCGTCATATGCTCCCGGCAGATCAAACAGGCTGGCCCGGATACCGGCAGACACCAGTAACGGCGCAACTTCTGTCCAAACCGCAACCACCAGCAGGGGAACCAGACACAGCAATGCCAGTTTCAACCGGGAAATCTGTCCGGCAACCGCACGCCTTTTTTGTTTAGGCCTCTGCCGACGTTTCGGCTGAGGCGCTGCATCCTGTTCCGCAGCATTGATAGAAGCTGTGTCAACTTCCTGGACTGCAGAGACGTCTTTTTTTATTTCATTCTCTGTTACGTTTTCTGATTTCATGCACACAAGGCTCCGAATTTTAGTATGGTGATTCACTTCATATTAATCTTAACAAGGCAAACATTTCTTGTCAATTTTGCTGATACGTTTCTTCGCATTTTGCTGTATAATATATGGTAGAAAGAACAGTTACACAATAATGCCTGTAATGTTTTCCGTTGTTTTAAATTCACCAAATCCTCCACAGATTCAGGCAGAGCATCTGACTGATAAACCGCAATTCAGAAAGGAGTCCTCATCATGGCAATCCTCGGCGCAGTACAGGTCCCCCATCCGCCCCTGATCCTTCCGGAAGTAGGCCACGGAGAAGAAAAACGTATCCAGTCCACCATCGACGCATTTGAAACTGCCGCAAAATTCATAGCGGAACTGCAGCCGGACACGGTCATCATTTCCAGTCCCCATTCCATTTTGTACTCCGATTACTTTCATGTTTCACCGGGTGCCTCCGCAAAAGGGACCATGGCCCAGTTTGGCGCGCCCCAGGTTAAATTTACCGTAGCTTACGATGAAGAACTGGTGAACGCCATTGATGTTGCCGCCAAAAAGGCAGGCATCCCTGCAGGCACCCTGGGCAACCGGCAGCCGGAACTGGACCACGGAACCATGGTACCCCTGTATTTTCTTGCCAAGTACTGCAAAACCTGCAAAATCGTACGGCTGGCCCTTTCCGGTTTCTCTCTGAAAGAGCATTACCGGGTGGGCATGCTCATTGCTGAAACCGCAGAAAAGCTGGGGCGGAAAATCGCCTGGATCGCCAGCGGCGACCTGTCCCATAAACTCACAAAAAGCGGTCCTTACGGTTTTAACCCCGCAGGTCCCGAATATGATAAAAAGATTATGGACGTGATGGGAAACGGTAACTTTGCTGAACTGTTTTCCTTTAACGATACATTTCTGGAAGAAGCCGCCGAATGCGGTCACCGCTCTTTCGTTTTAATGGCCGGCGCTTTGGACGGGCTGGCAGTGAAAGCGGAAAAGTTAAGCTACGAAGGGCCCTTCGGCGTGGGTTACGGCATCACCCTGTTCACCCCGGCCGGTCCGGATGAAAGCCGGCACTTCCTGAATGCCTATGACGTGATCCGGGGCAGGATGAAAGCAGAACGGCTGGCCAGAGAAGACGACTATGTGAAGCTGGCAAGAGAAGTCATTGAACATTACGTAAAAAGCAAAGGCGGCTACCTGCGTTCCCCGCAGCATATTACCCCGGAGATGACAGCGCAGAAAGCCGGCGTGTTTGTTTCGTTAAAGATCCGCGGCGCGTTGCGGGGCTGCATCGGCACCATCGGCCCCATGTACGACAACGTAGCGGAAGAGATCCGGCACAACGCCATTTCCGCCTGCAGCCGCGACCCCCGTTTCACCCCGGTGCTGCCTGACGAACTGGAAGAACTGGAATACAGCGTGGATGTGCTGGGACCCATGGAACCCATCAGTTCCCCGGCCCAGCTGGACGTAAAACGGTACGGTGTGCTGGTGACCAAAGGCAGCCGGAGCGGTCTGCTGCTGCCCAACCTGCCCGGCGTGGATACTATCGAGCAGCAGATTGATATCGCCAGACAGAAAGCAGGCATCCATCCGGAAGAAAGCGGATGTGAACTGAAGCGCTTTGAAGTAATACGGCATTTCTAATTTTTTATAAAGCGGAGAAGCATCCTGCAGATGCCACCTTCACATCGTGATCTTTACCGGTTTTACACACGAGGAGTAACAATCATGTCATACACCTGTCCTTACTGTCATCACCACTGCCAGTTGCAGGAAGGCAAGACGGGCTTCTGCCGCGTCCGCACGCTGAAAGACGGTAAAAATGTCTGCGGCAATTATGGGTTCCTGACCTCACTTGCCCTGGATCCTATCGAAAAGAAACCGTTAAACCGTTTTTATCCCGGCACAACCATTCTCTCTTTGGGCAGTTACGGCTGCAACCTGCGCTGTCCCTTCTGCCAGAATTTTACCATTTCCCAATGTGGGCGCGACGCGTTCCAGCCTGTCATCGCCACGCCGGAACAAATCGCGGCCAAAGCACTGGAACTGAAATTTCGCAACAACATCGGTGTCGCCTTTACTTACAACGAGCCGCTGTTAAGCTGGGAATTTATCCGTGACACCGGTAAGCTTGTACATAGCAATGGGCAGAAAAACGTGGTGGTCACCAACGGGAACTTTTCTGTGGAAATCGCAAAAAATCTTGCAGGCATCGTGGACGCGTACAACATTGACCTGAAAGGTTTCACTCCGGCATGGTACAAAAAGCTGGGCGGTAATCTGGACATGGTGAAAGCATTTATCACCGAAGCGTGCAAAACCGCCCACGTGGAACTGACAACACTGATTGTCCCCAAAGAAAACGACAGCACGGAAGAAATGGAAGCCATCGCCCAATGGATCGCCGGGCTTTCGCCGGACATTCCGTTGCATGTCAGCAAGTTCTTCCCCCGCTGGAATATGGTGGACAGAAATGAAACGCCTGCCGCCCGGGTGTACCGGCTGGCAGACGTAGCGCGCAACTATTTAACATATGTTTATACAGGAAATTGTTAAGGAACCGCTGGTTAATTCCTTATCTTTTCTCCATAATCTTTCCGTCTCTGTATGCCTTCAGCAGATCCGTCAGGTCGGCGATCTGCTGTTTTAAATTCTGTCCGTTATCCGTGTCACCGATCATCACGCGCTTGGGTTCCATCTCCACCTGGGTGGTGACGGAGTCGATGTCCGCGTTGGTAGTGAGAACGTGCTCAATATCCTGGAAGGGATAATGAGCCTTGATGCGGATGCCGTGGGAATTGAAGATCAGCGTATAGCCCGCGATGCCGGTGGATTTCTGGTACGCCTTGCAGAAGCCGCCGTCAATGCAGATTTCCTTGCCGCCTGCCCGTACCGGGGTATCCCCCTGGGCCACCTTCACCGGCGTGTGCCCGTTGATGATGTGGGATTGCGGGGAATCTAACCCAAACTCGTGCAGCACCTTTTCGCAGATTTCCTTCTTCCGGTGCAGCTTGTAATACGGATCCTGAGGTTCCGGCCAGGTACTTTCGTCATCAATGTAACTGCGCTCAAAGGTCTTGATCGTACGCCCGGTCACCGGAGAATCCGGATGGATCCACAGGAACCAGAAGAAGTCCTGGTCCTCCAGCTTACGCCGCCGATAGCAGATACGGCTCAGGTGATCCACCCAGTCCATATAGGCCCGGCCTTTCAGGGTCTTCCCCCGCAGCCGGATCTCCCGGAAGCTGCCGTCTTCGTGCATAGGCAGGCCGCCGTGGAACATCAGGTTGCCGTTCATGACCTTGTACAATGAGCCGTGGCTGAAGAAAAAGTCCATATGCCGCTGCAGGGCCTCGCTATGCAGGAAATCCCACTGCCAGTCTTCAATGATTTTGGCCTCTTCCGGCGAATAGTCATACGGATGTTCCGGGTCGTACGTAGGAAAGTCCGTAGTGTTCATTTCATACTTTTTCCCATCGTACAGGGTAGCGATGCCCTTCACCGGGTCAATTTTATCAAACAGCAGCCGGTCTGCCATCTTAAATTCCGGATGCCGCAGCATGGCCTGGCCTTCCGCCTTAAACAGCATCACGTTGATTGCTTTTACCAGAGCGTTTTTGCTTTCTTTCTTCTGGTAATTCTCCGCTGCGAAGGTCACAAAGTCGCGCATGCTGATGCCGTACCCGTTTTCCAGAATTTCCCAGTTGTTATAGCGTACGTTATTACGGATCACGTTGATGATGCAGGGCACGCTGCCCGCCGCCGCCCCCATCCACAGTACATCGTGGTTGCCCCACTGGATGTCCACGGAATGGTGCTTCATTAACTGGTCCATAATCTTATGGGCATAGGGCCCCCTGTCATAAATGTCGCCAACAATATGCAGGTGATCCACCGCCAGCCGTTTAATCAGAGAGGTGAGCGCATACACAAAAGGACGGAAGCTGCCGGTCTCCCAGATGGTATCCAGGATTTTGGCATGATACACATACCGGTTCTGGTCTTCGTCCGGCTGGGCATGGAGCAACTCATCCAGCACATAACGGAACCCTTCCGGCATGGCCTTACGAACCTTGGACCGGGTGTACTTGGAAGACAGCAGCTTAGCCAGCCGCAGCAGACGGCGGAGGGTAGTCTTGCCCCAGGTCTCCGATATCAGGCCCACTTCCACAAGCATATCCAGTTTTTCTTTGGGATAATAAATAAGGGTACAGAGATTTTTGCGTTCCCGGTCATTCATGCTATCGGTGAACAGCATGTCCACCTTTTCCCGGATGACTCCGGAACTGTTGTTCAAAATGTGGTAAAAGGCTTCGTACTCCCCATGCAGGTCGCTCATGAAATGTTCCGTTCCCTTGGGCAGGTTGATGATGGCCTGCAGATTGATGATCTCCGTTACCGTTGCTTCCTGGGTAGGGAACTGCCTCGCCAGCAATTCCAGACATTTTTTATGTTCCTCAGACCAGTTGTGCATTTCCATAACGTTTCGCCCCACCTTTCGCAAAATGCTCTGCCCTTTCTCCTGCCGCCTTCAAGAACCAGGACACTTATACCGGCGACAATCACAGGGCCGAATAAATAAAGTACAATGCAGCGTCTTATTTGTTATATATATTATACATTAAATCACATTTTTTGTGCACATGTTTTTATAAAAAACACCTTATCAGGAAAAGTATCTGCGAACATCATCCCGTTTATACAAGGAACATATTAATAAAACAATTCCCGAATGCACTTTCATCATGCATCCGGGATTAAAAAAAACTATCTCACTTATCTCCATTCCCTAAGGTCTTCACCCGCTGGGCCAGACGATCCAGCACGGTTCCCTGTTTGATGGGCTGCGGATTGTATTTCAGTTTGTCATAGGACTTAACCGTATTCAGATTCTCATCCTGCACTGCGCCCTTTTCCATATAAGCCGTATAATTATCATAGTTAATACCGTACTTCACGTACACATAGTGCATACCTTTGCCTAAAGCATCATCCACCCACGTGTAAGTGCAGACCCATACTTTTTTTTCATTTTTTCCGGGAACTGTTTCCACAGACGTATAATCAAAAAATGTTCCCTGGTAATCCGTAGAACTGAGCCACAACCACTTGCTCTGATCCAGCTTACAGTAATTTGATACCGGTTCCGCACCGCACACGGATGCAAATAACGTAACAAGCAACGCACAAAGAATAAAAATCTTTTTCATTTTACTTCCCCCAGAATATTTTTGAAATACAAACGTGAATTATATATCTGCATCTAATGACACAACATTTTTGCAGACCATGTCATGAGATTAAATACGCAATTATTATATCAAATCACCCGGAAAATGTAATTGAATTTTACTGTTATGCTTTTGTTCCAATCACTTTATAACACAGTCCCGCACTGGCCAACAGCATGGCAGCCGCCATGAAAAACAAAACAGGGATACCCAAATGTTCCGCAATAAAACCGCCAAAGACAGCGCCAGTACTCATTCCGACAAACTGGAAGGACTGGTTGATACCATACATGCGGCCCAAAAACTCCTGAGGCACAAACTCTTTGATCAGGTGATTCACAGAAGGCATCAGCCCTGCTACCGCAATACCGTGTACAAAACGAAGCAGACCCAGTTGCCATGGAGCTGTCACAAAAGCCTGAGGAACCGAAACCAGACAAGCCGTCAACAGCGAACAGAACAACACCTTCTGAGCACCGATGCGGTCGGAGAGAGAGCCTAATCGTGAGCCAAACAAAGCGCTGGCGAATCCGGCACTGGAGAAGACCGCTCCGGAAATCAAAGCGATGTGGTCCGACTCCGGCACCAGTCCGGCAATATACACAGTAAGGATTGGCTGAATACACATCAGGGAAAACTGAAGGGTAAACGTGGTAACAAAAACACCGTAGAGCGCGTTCGGTTTGGGCAAAGAGCCAAACACGTCCCGGTTTGAAATTTTTACTGCAGCTGTGTTGAAAGACTTTCGGGTCTCATGGATTCCCATGATAGCCAGGCTGCTCAGCAAGCAGAACCCCGCTACTATAAAATAGGTATTGCGAAAACCTACGGTTTCCGACAACCAACCCCCCAGCAGCGGGCCAATCAGCGTACCACTGATCTGTCCTGTATAAAACACCCCCAAAGCCCAACCTGCCCGATGGGTTGGAGACTCTGAGGAAACGAGAGGAATGGCAGTAGCCAGAAAGCCGCTCAGCGCTCCCTGCAGCAGGCGCAGTACCACCAGATGGTATACGTTTTGCGCCATGCCCATGCCGAAGTTGATAACAGCCAGCCAGATGACGGCTCGCAGACACATAACCTTGCGTCCGTACCGGTCAGAAAGCCTTCCCCAGATTGGTGAAAAGATGGCCAGCGTGACGAAATTCATGGCAAAGACTATACCGGCCCATCGTGCTACTTCGCCTGTATCCTCCACACCAAGCGACTGAATATACAGCGGCAGCATAGGCGCCAGCTGGCTCATGCCGACCGACGTGATAAAAGCTGCCAGTGTGCATATATATACGTTACGCTTCCACCGTTCCATACAGCAACACTTCCCAGAAAAACAGGTTGCAAAAATGATTTTTCTGCATTTAAATTATATCACTGAATCTTTCCGTTGTGTACGCTCAGTAACAATACTCATGTAAAAAACATCGGACGTTCCATCGGAAGGAACGTCCGGTGATAATTTACATTTTCAGTTTTTCAAATTATTTTTTGGCAGGTTCGGTTTTCTGCGGTTCAATCGGTGTTACCTGGAACGCTGTTACTTTCGGTGATCCATTTTCTTCCACAAAGGAAATGTAAATTCTTGCGAATTTGTCTTTTGATACAGTACCGAAATATACCAGTTCATCCACTCCGCTATATCCCTTTTGCAAATCGTATTGCTTGTTCAGGAGAACCAGGTTAGTATTTTTAATCGTTCCGATTTGTTTTTTTACTCCGTTTTGGACGGCAGTAAAATTTTCTGCGGTAAGCTTCTCTTTCAACGCCCGACTAAAGCTTTTGCTGACCTGTGCATATGTCGTCTCACCACCGGTAAGAGCAGCTACTAACGCATCCGCGGCCTTTTCTTCTGCATTGAAACGTCCTGCAGCTCCCGCAGCAAAACAGCTTGCACTAATTGTTAATGATAACAGCAACGTCATTAAAAACTTTTTCATCTTAACGTTTCCTCCAATACTAATAATTTGTTATTTTAACATATGTTTAAATTTTTAACATATGTCATTAGACAACTTTGCCATAAGTTCGATGTTCAAATATCAATTGGTGCGCAGAGTGGGGCTCGAACCCACGACCTCCGCCATGTCAAGACGGCACTCTGACCAGCTGAGCTATCCGCGCAATACTATAAATATATTATACAACAAATAAATAATCCCTGCAACCTTTTGATTGCAGGGAATTTTTTTGCAAATCGCAACAATTAACGCTTGCTGTACTGGGAAGCTTTGCGGGCTTTCTTTAAGCCGTATTTGCGACGTTCCTTTTCGCGGGGGTCGCGGGTCATCAGGCCTGCTTTTTTCAGTGCCGGACGGTACTCTTCGTCCACTTTGCACAGGGCACGGCTGATGCCATGACGGATAGCACCGGCCTGGCCGGAGAAGCCACCGCCGATTACGTTTACAAGAATATCATATTTGTCTTTTGTCTCGGTCAGTTCCAACGGCTGGTTTACAATCAGCTTCAGGGTTTCCAGACCAAAATAATCATTCATTTCGCGGCCGTTGATGACCACTTTGCCTTCACCCGGTACCAGGCGGACACGGGCAACGGAAGATTTGCGACGACCAGTCGCGCTGTATACTACTTCTGCCATGATGTTTTCCTCCTCCTGATTACCGTACGTTGATTTCTAATACTTCGGGCTGCTGTGCTGCATGCGGATGTTCCGGACCAGCATATACGTGCAGTTTCTTGTAAATCTGGTCGCCCAGACGGTTTTTCGGAATCATACCGCGTACTGCGATCTCAACCATGCGGACCGGATTGTTGGCCAGCATATCTTTCGCCAATACAAAGCGGTCACCGCCCAGATAACCGGTATGATGGAAGTAGGTCTTCTGGGTCAGCTTTTTGCCGGTCAGAACTACTTTGTCAGCGTTTACAATGATTACATTGTCGCCGGTGTCCATATGCGGGGTAAAGGTCGGTTTGTGTTTACCGCGCAGGACTTTGGCAACTTCCGCGGCCAGACGGCCCAGCGTTTTATCAGTGGCGTCCACTACGAACCATTTCCGTTCGATATTGGACGGGTTTGCCATGAAAGATTTCATTTCAATGTCCCTCCCAGGAATATTTCTTGAAGCATTTACATATTAATAAATAGAAAACGTGAATGTGATGATGAGTCTTTGCATTCCTTTCATCGGGGCTAATCGAATTCAGGGCGCAAAATCACGTAAATATATTTTAATCACTTTTGAAGTGTTTGTCAACATGATTCACAGGTTTTTTGTAAAAATTATTCGTACTCAACTTTTGCCAGGTACAACCCCTGCGCCGGCGCAGGTGCGTTTTCAAATCCCCCCCGCTTTTGCGTCAGTTCTTTTGCCATGGCCTGCGGCGGCTTTTTCCCCAGCCCGATCTGTACCATGGACCAGACTAAGTTGCGCACCATATGATATACGAAGCCGTTGCCTGCAATATGATAGACCAGCGTATTATCTGCTTCCGGTTCCCAGCAGGATGTGTCAATCGTTTTAACCGGAGAAACCTGCGTACTTCGGGTGCTTTGGAAACCGCTGAAGTCATGCGTACCGATAATCAGGGCAGCCGCTTTATTCATTTTCTCCACGTCCGGCATTTCTTTCATCTGCCACACATAGTTGCGCGTAAACGGATCCGGTTCCGGTGTAAAGCGGATGCGGTACTCATATTCTTTCCTGCAGGCATCCTTCCGGGCATTAAATCCCGGTCGTACTTCTTCAGCCCGCAACGCCCGGATGTCTTCCGGCAGGATGCTGTTCAGCGCCCGCGGCATGTTTGCTGTGGGAATCGTTCCCCCTGTTGCAAAGGAAACCACCTGGCAGCGTGCGTGCACTCCCGCATCTGTGCGTCCGCTGCCGGTAACGGTTACAGGCTCACCGCAGATGCGCGCCAGCTTTTCTTCCAGTATCTGTTGTACAGTTATTTCCCTTGTCTGCCTTTGGAAGCCAAAGTAATTGCTTCCGTCGTAGCAGATGGTAAGTTTTATGGTTCGTTTCATTTTATATCCTGATTTGTTGCAATATTTGTCAGAAAACAGTGTGGGTACTTGTGCTGTTACAACCGCAAAACAAAATGTGCAACATTATATTGTTTTAATCGTTGCTCCATTTCCTTTCACACTTCTGCCGCCGGACTAACCGCACAGAACGCCTACACCAGCTTCGGTCCCCAGCGCAGAAACGCCAACAGCCCAATCATGGCAAAAGCAAATATAAAGGCCATCACATCACCGGAGCGGTAGGCCAGCTGATGCATCCGGGTGCGTCCTTCCCCGCCCCGGTAACAGCGGGCTTCCATGGCAACGGCCAGGTCATCCGCACGGCGAAAGGCGCTGATGAACAGCGGCACTAAGATCGGCAGCATGTTTTTGGCCCGGGCCAGCAGGTTGCCTCCGGAAAAATCAGCGCCCCGTGCTGTCTGCGCCTTGATAATGCGGTCCGTTTCTTCCATTAAAGTTGGAATGAAACGCAGCGCGATAGTCATCATCATGGCCAGCTCATGAGCCGGTACGCCAATGACGCGGAACGGACGAAGCAATGCTTCGATGCCATCCGTCAACACAATGGGCGAAGTGGTAAAGGTCAGTATAGAAGAAATCATCAGCAGAAGGATCAGGCGCATGGCCATCTGCACACCCAGCCGCAGCCCTTCTTCCGTAACTTTAACAATTCCCCACTGATACAGTACGTGATCCCCCTGCCCCATCAGCGAGTGCAACACCAGTGTCAGCACGATGATGAACAGCAGCGGTTTTACTGATTTCAGAACCAGCATAAAGGGCAGACCCGATATGGCAATAATGAACAGCACCATAGCGCAGAGCGCGCCGTAGCCGATGGCCGAATTTGCCAGAAAAACCGCTACGACCAAAATCAGGGTCGTCAGAATTTTTGTCCGGGGGTCGAGTCGGTGGATGAAGCTATTGCCCGGGTAATACTGACCCAGTGTAATATCCAGCATCTACTTCAGCCCCTTTCTTCGTTTCACTTCTGCCAGCAGCAGTTTCGCATCTGTAATCTCATACGGAAGACGCAGGCCTTTGGCCCGCAGGGCGTCTGCCAGCTTATACACTTCCGGTATATCCATCCCTGCCTGCGTCAGGCGTTCTTTTTCTTTTAGAAAAATTTCGGCCGGTTTGCCATCCAGGATAATCTCACCTTTATAGATCACCAGCATCCGTTTGGCAAATTTTGCCGCGTCTTCCATGCTGTGGGTCACCATGATGATGCCGATGGACCGCTTTTTATACAGTGCCATGATCTCGGCGAACACCGCGTCCCGGGAACCGGGATCCAGTCCGGCGGATGGTTCGTCCAAAATCAGGTAGTCCGGGTTCATGGCCACCACGCCTGCAATAGCTGCCCGGCGCATCTGGCCACCGGACAACGAAAAGGGAGAGCGACGGGCATACGTCTCATAGTCCAGCCCTACAAATTTCATGGCTTCCCTGACACGCTGATCCACTTCTTCGGGGGCAAGACCAAAGTTCCGGGGACCGAATGCAATGTCCTCATACACGGTCTCCGCAAACAGCTGGTGTTCCGGATACTGGAATACCATACCGATACGACCCCGGGCCGTTTTGGCTTCCTGCGTTTTACCGGTGAGATCCGTACCGTCCAGGGTTGCGGTTCCTTTTGCAGGATGAAGCAGTCCGTTCAGGTTTTGTACCAGGGTGGACTTGCCGCTTCCGGTGTGACCGATGACTGCCACAAACTCACCTTTTTTTATTTCCAGGGAAACATCCTTTAACGCTTTTTTCTCGTAAGGCGTCCCCGGCATATAAGTATAGGAAACATGTTCCAGTTTTATTGACATTTTTTCTTGTTCCCGCCTTTAGTTCGCCAGCGCTTCAGCCAGTTCTTCGTTAGTTATAATACCTTGCGGCAACTTTATTCCGCTTTTGCGCAGTTCAAACGCAAATTTTGCAGCCAGCGGCGCTTCCAGCCCCAGTTTTTCCAGTTCATCCACGCGGGAGAACACTTCTTTGGGCGTACCCTGAAACATAACACGTCCATCGCTCATCACGATGACCCGGTCTGCCCGCATTGCTTCCGTCATGAAATGCGTTATATATACAACAGTGATATGCTGTTCTTTGTTCAACTTCAGAACAGTATTGAGGATTTCTTTCCGTCCTTTCGGGTCAAGCATGGCAGTAGGTTCATCCAAAATGATGCAGTCCGAACCTAACGCCAGCGTGCCGGCAATGGCGACCCGCTGTTTCTGACCGCCAGACAACAGGTGCGGGGCGTGTTCGCGGTATTCCAGCATATCCACTGCCCGCAATGCATCTTCCACGCGTACCCTGAGTTCCTCTGCGGGAACGCCGATATTTTCGGGACCAAACGCTACGTCCTCTTCCACAACCGCAGCGACAATCTGGTTATCAGGATTCTGAAATACCATACCGGTGTTCTGCCGTATCGTCCACAGACTGTTTTCATCCAGCGTATCCAATCCGTGAACCTCCACGTTTCCCTCCGTAGGCAGCAACAGCGCGTTAAAGTGACGCGCCAGCGTACTCTTCCCGCTTCCGTTGGCACCAATTATAGCTACAAATTCACCGGGCATGATCTGTAAATCAATCCCGTCCAGCGCTGTGACCTGGTTGTTGTCGGCATCTATATATACATGTTTAAGCCCCTGGGTTTCAATTACCGGCTCCATAGTTCCCCCTGAAGGTTTCATTGCATTAAATAATGTCTCATCGTATTAAAATGCAAAACCGTAATATAAAATAAGCAGTTATATTATAACTTCACTGCCCGCAAACGTCAACCTTATTTGCAAAAAGAGTTAACAAAATTAGCAGATTATCTTTGCCTGAAAAGGAAAAAACTGCTTACCTTATTGCAGATAAGCAGTTTTGTATTGAAACTTTTACAGAAGTTCAATAATTGCCATTTCGGCTGCATCGCCACGACGAGGACCAACCCGGTAAATACGGGTAAAGCCGCCCTGTCTGTCCTGGTATTTGGGAGCCAGTTCGTCAAACAGCTTTCTGGTAGCAGTTTCATCTACCAGCGTTGCCAGCACCTGACGGCGTGCATGTAAATCACCAACCTTGGCCAGGGTGATCAGCTTTGCAACATTTTTGCTGGTCTCTTTAGCTTTGGTAATCGTGGTTTCAATTCTGCCATTCATAATCAAGGCGCTGGACAGGCTGCGGAACAGAGCTTTACGGTTACCGGACGCGCGGTTTAATTTTCTGTATGCCATTTTCCGTCCCCCTTATTATTCTTCATCGTCCTTACGTAAGGACAGGTCTAAATCAATTAATTTTTTAATAATTTCTTCCAACGATTTGGTACCCAGGTTACGAACCTTCTTTAAATCATCCTCGGACTTGTTGATCAGGTCGCCTACTGTATTGATACCGGCACGGCGCAGGCAGTTGTTGCTGCGGACAGACAGATCCATTTCTTCAATAGACATGGACAGTTTCGGATCCGGCAACGAATCCTGAGGCACATCATTTACTGCCGGTTCAACAATCGGACTGGGCTTAGGTTCTACAATAGTGCCATTTTGGAAGAGGCTCAGATAATCAATCAAAATCCCGGACGCACGGCTTATCGCATCCTCAGGATTGATACTTCCGTCAGTCCATACTTCCAAAGTCAGTTTATCGTAATCGGTCACATTACCTACACGGGTATCGGTTACGCCAAACTTAACACGGGTAATGGGGGAATAGATGCTGTCAACAGGAATCCAGCCAATCCCCATATCGTCCCTCTTATTCTTATCGCTGGGAACATACCCCCGCCCGTTATCGACATAGATATCGATTTTCAGGTTGGCATCTTTGTCCAATGTTGCAATATGCAATTCCGGATTCAGAATTTCTACATCGCTGTCAGGTTCAATATCGGCAGCCGTAACATCCTGCTCTCCTGCAACATTAATATGTAAAACTTTCATCTCATTTTCCGGAGAATGGAGTTTCATGCACAGAGCTTTAATGTTCAGAATGATATCTGCTACGTCTTCACGGACACCGGGAATCGTAGTAAATTCATGCAGGACCTTGGTACCTTCCCCATATTCGATCATAACACCGATTACTGCCGACCCTTTCAGGGAAGATAACAGAACCCGGCGCAAGCTGTTTCCTAACGTAATACCATAGCCACGTTCCAGCGGTTCCCATACAAATTTACCATAACGTTTGTCATCAGAAACCTCAGACGTAACCAATTTCGGATCAATAATTTCAATCATGCGGAAAGCCTCCTTCTCTTGCGTATTACCACAATACGCCAACTGGTTGGTGGCAAAAGATGCTCATCATTACTTGGAGTACAGTTCGACAATGGACTGTTCCACTACCGGAACATCAATTTCCTCACGAGTCGGGAAACGGTCAACCTTTGCACATAACGCTTCAGCATTGATTACAAGCCATGCCGGAGCCGTTACAGCTGCCAGCTTTTCATTCATACCCTTAAAATAATTCTTAGCGCGGCTGTTTTCCATCACAGACACTTCATCACCGACTTTGACCAGTGCGGAAGGAATATCAACGCGTTTTCCGTTTACGGATACATGGCCGTGGGTTACAAGCTGACGAGCCTGACGGCGGGTGGTAGCCAGTCCCATGCGGAACACCACGTTGTCCAGTCTTCTTTCCAGCAATAACAGCAGGTTTTCACCAGTAATGCCGGGCATTTTTTTCGCTTTTTCATAGTACAGGCGGAACTGCTTTTCCAGTACGCCGTAAATGAATTTTGCTTTCTGTTTTTCTTTTAACTGTGCGCCATATTCACTTACCTTATGGTTCGCATGATGGGGCTGGCGGAAAGAACTTTTAGCCAGACCTACAACTGCGGGTTCGATACCCAGTGAACGGCAGCGTTTCAGAGCCGGTACTCTATCAATTGCCATCTGTGTTTTACACCTCCTGTTATACTCTGCGACGTTTCGGCGGACGGCAGCCATTATGCGGAATCGGAGTTACATCTTTAATGGAGTTAACTTCGAGACCGGTAGCCTGTAAAGCGCGGATTGCAGCTTCACGGCCGGCGCCGGGACCTTTTACATATACTTCAACGGTCTTCATGCCATGTTCCATTGCAGCTTTGGTTGCCGTTTCAGCTGCCATCTGCGCAGCAAACGGAGTGCTCTTGCGGCTTCCACGGAAGCCCATTTCACCGGCAGAAGCCCAGCTGATTACGTTGCCATTCAGATCGGTGATCGTAACCAGCGTGTTGTTAAAAGTGGATTTAATATGCGCAGCGCCGGCAACGACGTTTTTGCTTACTTTCTTTTTGTTGCGAACTACTTTTTTTCCTGCCACTTCTTATTTACCCTCCTCTACTGATTACTTTTTGCCCTGGCCCTTTTTGGGACCCTTGCGGGTACGGGCGTTGTTTTTGGTATTCTGGCCGCGAACGGGCAGACCTGCACGATGTCTTCTGCCACGATAGCTGCCAATTTCTACCAGACGTTTGATGTTGAGGGATTCCTCACGACGGAGGTCGCCTTCCACCTTGTAATCTCTGTCCACGACCTCACGGATCTTCGCAACTTCGCCCTCGGTCAGATCGCGAACACGGGTATCAGGATTGATACCGGTCTTTGCCAGGATCTCACGGGATAAGGTAAGACCGATACCGAAAATATAAGGTAACGCGTATTCTACACGTTTGTCATTCGGTAAATCGACACCAGCAATACGTGCCATTCAAGTATACCTCCTTCTTAACCTTGTCTTTGTTTATGCTTCGGATTTTCGCAAATGACCATGACACGGCCCTTGCGTTTGATAATTTTGCATTTTTCGCAAATACGTTTTACAGACGGTCTGACTTTCATTTTCTACCTCCTCAGTGTCTGTGCCGGTTTATTTATACCGGTAGGTAATTCTTCCACGGTTCAAATCATAAGGTGTCAGTTCCACTGTTACTCTGTCACCGGGTAAAATCTTGATGAAGTTCATGCGGATCTTTCCGGAAATATGAGCCAGTATCTCATGATTATTCTGTAATTTCACCTTGAACATTGCGTTGGGAAGCGACTCCAGAATTGTGCCTTCCACTTCGATTACATCCTGCTTTGACACAGATCCTTACCTCCCTGCCCGCTTTTCAAGGCTTGCCTGTACATCGGCATAAACTTTGTCGATAGCCTGCGTTCCGTCAATTTCCAGATAAACACCCTGTTTCTTATAATACTCAATCAGAGGTTCTGTCTGGGAATGATATGCCTTCAGGCGGTTTTTAACAGTCTCTTCTTTATCATCATCTCGCTGATAAAGGCTGCCGCTGCATTTATCGCAGACACCTTCCACTTTCGTGGGATTGAAGGAAACATGGTAGGTTGCGCCACAGGCCTTGCAGATGCGCCGGCCCGTTACACGGGCTACCAGTTCACCATCCGGTACGACAATATTTACTACACCGGTCAGTTTGATACCCAGATCGTTCAGGATCCCATCCAGTGCAACAGCCTGTTCTTCCGTACGGGGAAACCCGTCTAAAATGAAACCTTTTGCACATTCCGGTTTAGACAAACCTTCCCGTACAATTCCGATTGTTACAACGTCCGGTACCAGCCCGCCGGCATCCATATATCTTTTTGCTTCTTTACCCAGTTCCGTGCCCTGCTTCACAGCGGCCCGGAACATATCCCCTGTGGAGATATGGGGAATTTTATACGAATCGACAAGCTTTTCAGCCTGAGTACCTTTTCCGGCACCAGGAGGTCCCATTAAAAGAATATACATCTGTTTATCCTCCTCAATTACTTCATAAAGCCCTGGTAATGACGTACCAAAGCCAGCGACTCAATCTGTTTCATTGTATCTAACGCAACACCGACGACGATCAGAAGAGATGTGCCGCCGATATAGATACCCTCAATACCGGTCAGGTACACGATAACATGCGGCATCATGGCAATCAGGGCCAGGAATATGGCGCCTGACAGCGTAATGCGTGTCATGACCATGTCCAGATAATCGGTAGTCGGTTTGCCGGGCCGCAGCCCCGGGATAAACCCGCCCATCTTCTTGATATTCTCGCTCATGTTCTTGATATCCAGCGTAACCGCGGTGTAGAAGAACGTGAAGAATATAATCAGGATGACATACAATGTCGTTTGCAGCGGCGTACCCCACGCAAAATACCCTGCAATTTTCTGAACCCAGGGTACTTTTACAAACTGTCCGATCGTAGCCGGAAGCATCAGAAGAGACGAGGCAAAAATAATGGGGATAACGCCTGCCTGGTTCACCTTTAAAGGAATGTAACTGCTGTGACCGCCGTACATCTTACGGCCTACGATACGTTTCGAATATTGCACGGGAATCTTGCGGATACCCTGAGAAATTGCAACTACGAAGACAATCATGGCCAGCGCGATGAGCAGGAACAATATAACGTTCAGGATGTTAATCGTACCTACATTCAGATATTTTGCCAATGTGGAGATTCCGTCAGGAAGGCGGGAAACGATACCCGCAAAGATGATCAGGGATATACCATTACCGATGCCTTTCTGGGTAATCTCTTCGCCGATCCACATCAGCAGGCAGGTGCCTGCCGTTAAGGATACGACGATCATCAATACCGAGAACAAATTGGGGTTATTGATGGCAGATCGCAGACCGAACGCCATGCCAAAGCCCTGTATCACTGCAAGGACCACGGTCAGGTAGCGGGTCGTCTTATTGATCTTCTTGTAACCTTCCTGCCCTTCCTTGGACCATTCTTCCAGCGTCGGTATGACCACTTTCAGAAGCTGCAAAATAATCGATGCGTTGATGTACGGTGTGATACTCATCGCAAAAACGGAGAACTTACTGAGAGCGCCGCCGGAGAACAAGTCCAGCAGGCCAAACAGGTTTCCGTTGTTAAATAACTGCTCTATCATCGCGGCATTGACCCCGGGAACCGGGATATGGGTTCCCAGGCGGAACACCGCGAACATTACTAAGGTGAAGATGACCCTCCGCCTCAGTTCGGGGACCCGAAAAACATTAGCCAAAGCAGCTAACATTATCAGATCACCTCTACTTTTCCGCCGGCAGCTGTAATCTTTTCTTCAGCAGTTTTGCTGAAGCCGTTTGCCTGCACTGTCAGCTTTTTAGTCAGCTCGCCGCCGCCTAAAATGCGCAGCCCGTCGCGAATATTCTTGATCAGACCACATTCAATCAGCATTACAGGTTCTACTACAGTACCGTCTTCAAAGCAGTTCAAAGTACCTACGTTAACTTCTACATATTCTTTACCAAATTTGTTATAGAAGCCGCGTTTCGGAAGACGCAGGTATAACGGTCTCTGGCCGCCTTCAAATCCAGGGCGTTTTACACCGCCGGAGCGGGATTTCTGACCCTTCTGGCCTTTACCGGAGGTC
This sequence comes from Succiniclasticum sp., assembly GCF_056977735.1. Taxonomy (NCBI): domain Bacteria; kingdom Bacillati; phylum Bacillota; class Negativicutes; order Acidaminococcales; family Acidaminococcaceae; genus Succiniclasticum; species Succiniclasticum sp. The sequence goes on along the minus strand of NZ_DBMCWA010000001.1, from coordinate 171,569 downwards.
TTACCCAAACCGGAACCCAGACCACGGCCTACACGTACGCGGGCTTTATGGGAGCCCGGTGCGGGATGTAATTCATGTAATTCCATTGTGCTGCACCTCCTTGTTTTAAGCTTCTACTTCTTCAACCTTCACAAGATGTTCCACTTTGTGAACCATCCCGCGAATCGTCGGATTATCTTCCTGCACTACAGAAGTGCCGATTTTTCCCAGACCCAGAGCTTTTACGGTCGCGCGTTGATCTTTTTTATAGCCGATCAAGCTGCGGGTCAGCGTGATTTTTAACTTTTTCATCAGGCTTCCTCCTTAGCTTAACCTAAAATTTCCTGCGGGGTCTTGCCGCGCAGGGCAGCTACAGACTGAAGGTTCTTCAGACCTTTTAACCCTTCCAGGGTTGCGCGTACCATGTTATTGGGGTTATGGGAACCCTGGCATTTCGTCAGGATGTCACGGATACCTGCCAGTTCCAGAACGGCACGCACCGGACCGCCGGCGATTACGCCGGTACCTTCGGAAGCCGGACGCAGGAATACGCGGCCTGCACCGTACACACCGATAATTTCATGAGGAATGGTATTGCCTTTCATAGTTACTGTAATCAGATTTTTCTTAGCGTCGTCAACGCCTTTCCGGATTGCTTCCGGAACTTCAGCAGCTTTGCCCAGGCCCATGCCTACATGGCCTTTTCCATCGCCAACCACAACCAGTGCGGCAAAGGTGAAGCGACGGCCGCCTTTAACAACTTTCGCAACGCGATTAATGAATACAACTTTTTCGGTAAAGCCGTCATCCGGTTTCTCGCGTCTGTCGCGCTTATCAAAATTAGCCAAGATACTTCCTCCTTCCGTTAGAATTGCAGTCCAGCTTCACGAGCTGCTTCTGCTAATGCGGCAACACGCCCATGATAGAGGTAACCGCCGCGGTCGAATACAACTTCTTTCACGCCTTTGGCCATTGCTTTTTCAGCAATCGCTTTACCTACAGCTTTGGCAGCTTCCACGTTGCCGCCGTAGTTTTCAAAGGTCTTTTCTACAGTGCTTGCTGCCGCAATGGTCTCGCCGGTCTCATCGTTGATGACCTGTGCATAGATGTTGCTCAGGGAACGATATACATTCAGGCGGGGTCTTTCGGCAGTGCCAATAACATATCTGCGGGAACGAATATGACGTTTCTGACGTTTTTCGTTCTTGTTTGCTTTGTTAAACAAGAGGTTTCACTCCTTCCTTAATTACTTCTTAGCCTTTGCGCCTGCTTTACCTACTTTGCGACGAACATGTTCGCCTTCATAGCGGATGCCTTTTCCTTTATAGGGTTCAGGCGGACGCAGGTTGCGGATGTCAGCTGCCACAGCACCGACTTTTTCCTTATCCGGACCGCTTACGATGATTTTGTTCGGAGACGGTACTTCAAAGGTGATGCCGGCAGGCGGCTCTTTAACAACCGGATGGGAGAAACCCAGTGTGAAGTTAATGTTATTTCCCTGCTTCGCAGCACGGTAGCCTACGCCCTGGATTTCCAGCGTTTTGCTGAATCCTTTGGTTACGCCTTCTACCATATTGTTGATCAGGGTACGGGACAGGCCGTGCATGGCCCGGTTTTCTTTTTCATCATCAGGACGTTCCACGGTCAGTACGCCGTTGTCCATGGTGATCTTCATTGACTGGCTGATCTGGCGCTGCAGTTCGCCTTTAGGGCCTTTTACAGTTACCAGATTGTTTTCAACCGTAACCGTTACGCCAGCGGGAACGGTGATCGGTTTTTTACCAATTCTAGACACTTAAACGGTACCTCCTTTATCGTATTACCAAACGTATGCCAGAACTTCGCCGCCCAGACCAGCTTTGCGGGCTGCTTTATCGGTCATCAGTCCCTGAGAGGTGGAGATGATGGCGATACCCAGGCCGCCGAGAACCTTCGGCAGCTGATCTTTCTGGGAATATACGCGCAGGCCAGGCTTGGAGATACGTTTGAGGCCGGAAATTACTTTTTCGCGGTTAGCGCCGTATTTCAGGCTTACTTTGATAACATTCTGTTTGTTATCTTCGATTACTTCAAAATCTTTAATGAACCCTTCGTCTTTCAAAATCGTGGCAATTGCCTCTTTGATTTTGGAACCGGGGATTTCAACTTTATCATGATGAACCGAGTTTGCGTTACGGATACGGGTAAGCATATCGGCGATCGGATCAGTCATTACCATTATTCAATGGCCTCCTTTCTTAGATGGTTGTTACCAGCTTGCTTTTGTTACACCGGGAATTTCGCCTTTATAGGCATATTCGCGGAAGCAGATACGGCACATACCGAACTTACGTAAGTAAGCATGGGGGCGGCCGCAGATTTTGCAGCGGTTGTAATGACGAACTTTAAATTTCGGTTCTTTACTCCATTTTTCAATCAGTGCTGTCTTAGCCAAAATTCTTTCCTCCTTACTTAAGCTGCGAACGGCATTCCCAGGAGCCGCAGCAATTCGCGGGCTTCTTCGTCGGTCTTGGCAGTAGTTACGATGATAATATCCATACCATGAACTTTGTCGACCCTGTCATATTCGATTTCCGGGAAAATCAGCTGTTCTTTCAGGCCCAAGGCATAGTTGCCGCGGCCGTCAAAGGAAGTTGCGCTGACACCGCGGAAGTCACGTACGCGGGGCAGTGCCACGTTCATCAGTTTGTCAAGGAAATAGTACATACGGTCACCGCGCAGGGTAACTTTTGCGCCGATCGGCATGCCGGCACGCAGTTTAAAAGCAGCGATGGATTTTTTTGCTTTGGTAACAACCGGTTTCTGACCGGCGATGGTTACCAGTTCGGAAACAGCGGTTTCCAGCGCTTTGGCGTTTGCAACTGCTTCGCCTACGCCCATGTTGATAATTACTTTTTCAATCTTAGGAATTTCCATTACGTTTTTATACTGGAATTTATCAGTAAGTCCTTTAACGACTTCAGATAAATACTTTTCTTGCAGTCTGGTCTTGGCCATTTACAATGTTTCCTCCTTTCCCGGATATTATTTATCGATTACTTCGCCGCAGTGCTTGCAGACTCTCTTGGACTTTCCGTCTTCAATCTTATGAGCAATACGGGTCGGTTTCTTGCAGCTGGGGCAAACCAGCATTACCTTGCAGGAAGCAATGGCTGCTTCTTTCGTCACGATACCACCCTGGGGGTTGGTCTGGGACGGTTTGGTATGACGTTTTACTTTATTGACGCCTTCTACAATAACTTTGCCTTTTTTAGGCAGCGCGGTCAGAATTTTCCCTTCCTTGCCTTTATCTTTGCCGGACAGGACCTGAACGGTATCGCCTTTTTTAACATGCAGCTTTACAGCAGTACTCATGTCTTAAGAACACCTCCTAATGTGCTTTTCTGATTTCTTACAGCACTTCCGGTGCCAGAGAAATAATCTTCATAAAGTCTTTTTCACGCAGCTCGCGGGCTACTGGCCCAAAAATACGGGTTCCGCGGGGGCTCTTGTCGTCTTTGATCACTACTGCGGCATTTTCATCAAAGCGGATGTAAGAACCGTCTTTACGATGAAGTCCTTTGGTGGAACGAACAACAACCGCCTTTACAACGTCACCTTTCTTAACAACGCCTCCGGGTGCTGCATCCTTAACAGAACATACGATGATATCGCCAATGTTTGCATATTTGCGGAAAGAGCCACCCATAACGCGGATGCACATAACCTTCTTAGCACCGGTGTTATCGCCGACATTAAGAATCGTCTGTTGTTGAATCATGTTTAACCTCCCTTGCCAGATTCACTGTAATCTGGCAATACATTATTTAGCACGTTCTAAAATTTCAACCAGGCGCCAGCATTTATCTTTGGACAGCGGACGGGTCTGGGTAATTTTTACCAGGTCACCGATATGCGCTTCGTTGTTTTCATCATGTGCCTTGAATTTGATCGTGTTCTTTACGCCTTTTTTGTAGAGCGGATGCTGAACAAAACGTTCAATAGCAACAACGATGGTCTTCTGCATCTTATCGCTGACAACTCTGCCTACACGGCTGACACGTGCGTTTCTTTCTACGGTCACGACTGTTTCCTCCTTAATTAAGCTTCAAAACCTTACGCGTTGATTTCGTTCTGGCGCTGAACAGTTTTGATTCTGGCAATGGATTTCTTAATTTCGTGGATCTTCATGGGATTCTCACATTGTCCGGTTGCCATCTGAAAACGTAAGTTGAACAGTTCTTCTTTCAATTCTGCTAACTTTTTGTCTAAATCTTCAGCAGATAACTCTCTGATTTCATTGATTTTCATTCAGCTTCACCACCCTTTGCTTCTACGGCAGTTTCGGCTTCCAACTGAGCCTTCGTCATGAATTTTGTCTTGATGGGGAGCTTGTGGCCGGCCAGACGCATTGCTTCTTTTGCTTCTGCTTCTCCTACGCCGCCCATTTCAAACAGGACACGGCCGGGTTTTACTACGGCTACCCAATATTCCGGAGAACCTTTACCGGAACCCATACGGGTTTCAGCCGGTTTTGCGGTGATCGGTTTATCCGGGAAAATCTGAATCCATACCTGACCGCCACGTTTGATGTAACGGGTCATGGCAATACGGGCCGCCTCGATCTGGCGGTTGGTGATCCATGCAGGCTCCAATGCAACCAGACCAAAATCGCCATGGCAGATGGTATTGCCGCGCATAGCACGGCCTTTCATACGGCCTCTGTGTTGTTTACGGTGTTTCACTCTGTTCGGTAATAACATGTTACTTTGCCTCCTTTGCGGATGCGGGCTTTGCTGCCGCTTTGGTGCCCGGCAGTACTTCGCCTTTGTAGATCCAGACCTTTACGCCGATACGGCCATACGTGGTATGGGCTTCTGCTGTACCGTAATCGATATCAGCACGTAACGTGTGCAGAGGAATGGAACCTTCACGATAGCTTTCGCTGCGGGCGATTTCTGCACCGCCCAGGCGGCCGCCGACTTTTACTTTGATGCCTTTGGCTCCCATGCGCATGGTACGGCCAACGCACTGTTTCATGGCACGGCGGAATGCGATACGACGTTCCAGCTGGCTGGCAATATTCTCAGCTACCAGCGTGGCATCCATATCCGGCTGTTTGATTTCCTGGATATTGATGTCAACATTGGCGTCGGTCATTTTCTTCAGGTCTTTTTTCAGCAGTTCGATATTGCTGCCCTGACGACCGATAACCATGCCCGGTTTTGCGGTGTAGATCGTAATACGGGCCTTGTTGGAGGCACGTTCGATATCTACCTTGGAAATTCCGGACAGGAATAATTTTTCTTTAATGAACTCACGGATTTTAATATCTTCCAGTAAGAATTTTTCATAGTCTTTGTCAGCGAACCAGTTGGATTCCCAACCTTTGATCACGCCAACACGAAGACCATGCGGATTAACTTTCTGACCCACTATCATTACCCTCCTTATCCGGGATTATTATTTCTCAGAAACACATACGGTCACGTGGCTGGAATGCTTCAAAATTTTGAATGCCTGTCCACGGGAACGCGGATGAATACGTTTCAGTGTAGGACCCTGGTCTACATAGCAAGTAGACACATACAGGTTATCTACATTCATATCGTTATTATGTTCAGCATTGGCAACCGCGCTGCGCAATACCTTTTCCACAACTTCAGAGCCGACTTTCGGGGTAAATTTCAAAATTGCGAAAGCTTCAGACACTTTTTTACCGCGGATCAGGTTCATCACAATGCGCAGTTTGCGAGGAGCAATGCGGATATATTTTGCAGTAGCGTTAACTTCCATTACTTATTCCTCACTTTCCTGTAGTATCTGCTTTCTTATCCTGATGACCCTTAAAAGTACGGGTCGGAGCAAATTCTCCTAATTTATGGCCTACCATATCCTCGGTAATGAATACCGGAACATGTTTGCGTCCGTCATGTACCGCAATGGTATGTCCTACAAACGAAGGTAAAATCATAGAAGCGCGGGACCAGGTCTTTACAACCTTCTTATCATTCGCGGCATTCAGCGCATCGACTTTTTTCAACAGACTGGGATGCACATAAGGTCCTTTTTTAACTGATCTAGACACTGATAAGCCTCCTTTCTCTCAACGATTATTTCGTTCTACGGCTTAAGATTAATTTAGTTGAAGATTTCTTGTTCTTGCGGGTACGAACACCAAACGCAGCTTTGCCCCAGGGGGTAACAGGACGTTTACGTCCTACCGGGCTGTGACCTTCACCGCCGCCATGCGGATGGTCGTTCGGGTTCATAACTACGCCGCGGTTAGCAGGACGGATGCCCAGCCAACGGGAACGGCCGGCTTTACCAATGGTGAGGTTTTCGAATTCCAGATTACCAACCTGGCCTACAGTAGCGCGGCAGTTGATATGTACTTTACGTACTTCGCCGGAAGGCAGGCGCAGCAGTGCGTAGTCGCCTTCTTTAGCCATCAGCTGTACAACAGCGCCGGCAGAGCGTGCCATCTGACCGCCTTTACCGATTTTCAGTTCCACGTTGTGAACCAGGGTACCAACGGGAATGTTTTTTAAAGGCAGGCAGTTGCCAATTTTGATATCGGCATCCGGGCCGCTTTCTACTTTATCGCCAACCTTCAGGTCCAGAGGAGCCAGAATGTAGCGTTTTTCGCCGTCTGCATAGTTCAGCAGGGCAATGCGGGCATTGCGGTTCGGATCGTACTCGATGGTAGCAACTTTAGCAGGAATGCCATCTTTGTTGCGTTTGAAGTCGATGATACGGTACTGTCTCTTTGTGCCGCCGCCCTGATGACGGACAGTCATTTTACCGGTGTTGTTGCGGCCGGCATGTTTGTTCAGCTTCTCAAGAAGCGGACGATAGGGTTTATCAGTCGTAATCTCTTCGAAGGAAGACGTTGTCATGAAACGTCTCGAAGGAGAATACGGATTGTAGCTTTTAATCGCCATTGAGCTTACCTCCTTACATTCCTTCAAATATCGGCAGTGTCTGGCCTTCAGCCAGTCTTACGATTGCCTTTTTATAATCTGACGTCCGGCCAACATTTCTGCCCATCCGTTTCATTTTGCCGCTGACACGGATCGTGGTTACGGACAAAACTTTTACATTCCAGATGGATTCTACAGCCTGACGGATTTCGGTCTTGTTCGCGGTTAATGGAACTTTAAAAGTATATTTGTTGTCCTGCATCATTAAGGAAGTTTTTTCCGTAATGAGCGGGCGGATCAATACGTCGCGAGGATTAGCAGCCATTATGCAAGTACCTCCTCAATCTTTTCTACAGCATTCTTGTCCAGGAACACTTTATTATTGTGCAACAGGTCAAAGCAGTTCAGGCCGCCGTTGTTGATGACGGTAACTTTGCGGATGTTGCGGGCGGACAGTTCAACATTTTCGTTTTCACCGTTGGTGATGATCAGGGTTTTATTATCTGCAGCTTCGAACGCATCCAGCATCTCAACAGTGCGTTTGGTTTTGAAATCATCAAACGCAATATTGTCGATGATAACCAGCTGGCCTTCTGCAACTTTTGCGGATAATGCGCAGCGGATTGCAAGACGGCGTGCCTTACGGGTCATTTCTTTTCTATAGCTGCGCGGCTGCGGTCCAAACGTTACACCGCCGCCTACCCACAGAGGAGAGCGGGTGGAACCTACACGTGCATGGCCGGTTCCTTTCTGTCTCCAGGGTTTCCGGCCGCCGCCGCGTACCATGCCGCGGGTTTTGGTAGCGGAAGTGCCCTGACGCTGGTTAGCCTGCTGCATTACGATTGCCTGATGTACAACAGGTTCATTGAACTCAACGCCAAATACTTCTTCATTTAATTCGATTTCTTCGCCGGTTGTTTTGCCGGCCATGTTATATACAGATAACTTCGGCATATGAAGCATCCTCCTTTCTGTCGTTTACATTACTTACCTTTAACGGCTTCTTTGATTACTACGCAGGTACCGTTGGCACCCGGAATAGAACCGTGTACAAGGATAAGGTTGCGTTCAGTGTCAACCCGGGCAATGGTCAGAGACTGAACAGTAGCATTCTTGCCACCCATACGGCCAGGCAGCTTTTTGCCTTTGATAACCCTGCCGCCAGGGCCGGAATGCATCGGTCCCATAGAACCCGGTTCACGATGCGATTTAGAACCGTGTTTCATAGGGCCACGGCCGAAATTGTGGAGCTTAATGGTGCCTGCAAAGCCTTTGCCGCGGCTGATCCCGCTTACATCTACCAGATCTCCGGCAGCAAAAATGTCGGCTTTGATTACGTCACCCGGTTTTAAGTCGGACGGAGCGTCCAAACGTAATTCCTTAACAAATTCAGCAGGAGCAACACCTGCTTTTGCGAAGTGTCCTTTTTCCGGTTTCGTTACTTTCTTTTCACTTACTTCGCCAAAACCAACCTGGATCGCATTGTATCCGTCGGTTTCTTCCGTTTTATTTTGAATCACTGTGCAAGGGCCTGCTAACACAACCGTAACAGGAATGAACTTGCCATCAGCTTCAAAAATTTGGGTCATGCCCAGTTTTTTGCCAATAATTCCTTTAGCCATCGTTAGCACCTCCTCACAGTTTGATTTCGATGTCTACGCCGGCCGGCAGGTCTAAACGCATCAGCGCGTCAACCGTTTTCGGAGTCGGCTCCAGAATGTCTACCAGACGTTTGTGAGTGCGCATTTCGAACTGCTCACGGGAATCTTTGTTGACATGAGGGGAACGCAGAATCGTATAAATGTTCTTTTCGGTAGGCAGCGGAATCGGACCGGAAACCTGTGCGCCGGTACGTTTCGCAGTGTCCACGATCTTTGCAGCGCTCTGATCCAGAGCGGTGTGGTCATACGCTTTCAGGCGTATTCTGATTTTTTGTGTCTTAGCCATTAATTTTTCCTCCAATCGCCCAGTTTCTAAGAACGGACATACTCCGTGAAAATCTCCCCGTCTGCAAGGCAGGACAGGCAAGCAACCTTTCACATCATCGCAGGTACCAATAAACATAAGAATATGAGGGGCTTATCTTACGCCCCTCATACCGGGATCTAAGATCAATATTATAACACTATTTCAGAAATTAATCAATGATATCGCCAACAACGCCGGCGCCTACGGTATGACCGCCTTCACGAATAGCGAAGCGCAGGCCCTGTTCCATAGCGATCGGGGTGATCAGGGTGATTTCCATGTCTACGTTATCACCAGGCATTACCATCTCGGTGCCTTCCGGCAGTTTTACGGAACCGGTTACGTCGGTGGTACGGAAGTAGAACTGCGGACGGTAGCCGTTAAAGAACGGGGTATGACGGCCGCCTTCTTCTTTCTTCAGTACGTAAACCTGGCCAGTGAAGTGGGTGTGCGGATGTACGCTGCCCGGTTTCGCCAGTACCTGGCCGCGTTCGATTTCCTTGCGGTCAACACCACGCAGCAGAGCGCCTACATTGTCGCCTGCCAGGGCTTCGTCCAGGGTCTTGCGGAACATTTCCAGACCGGTGATTACGGTTGCTTTCTTCTCGTCTTTCATACCAACGATTTCTACGGGGTCGCCTACATGAGCTGCACCGCGTTCGATACGGCCGGTAGCAACAGTGCCGCGGCCGGTGATGGTGAATACGTCTTCTACAGGCATCAGGAACGGTTTGTCAGTCGGGCGTTCCGGAGTCGGAATGTAGTTGTCTACTTCTTCCATCAATTTCAGAATGCTGCCTTCGCCGATTTCGCTCTTGTCGCCTTCCAGCGCTTTCAGAGCGGAACCTACAACGATAGGAATGTCATCGCCGGGGAATTCATAGCTGCTCAGCAGGTCACGAACTTCCATTTCTACCAGTTCGATCAGTTCTGCATCGTCAACCATGTCAGCTTTGTTCAGGTATACTACCATGGCAGGTACGCCTACCTGACGGGACAGCAGGATATGTTCGCGGGTCTGGGGCATCGGGCCGTCAGCTGCGCTTACAACCAGGATCGCGCCGTCCATCTGGGCAGCACCGGTGATCATGTTCTTTACATAGTCAGCGTGGCCCGGGCAGTCAACATGCGCATAGTGACGGTTGGCCGTCTCATATTCTACGTGTGCGGTGTTAATGGTGATACCGCGTTCTCTTTCTTCCGGAGCCTTATCGATCATGCTGTAATCCATGAACTGTGCGCCGCCTCTTTCTGCCAGCACTTTGGTGATAGCAGCGGTCAGGGTGGTTTTGCCATGGTCAACGTGGCCGATGGTGCCGATGTTTACATGCGGTTTTGTTCTTTCAAACTTTGCCTTTGCCATTTTTTCCTTCCTCCTTAGAAGTAAAATATATTTAAAATTTATTTAGGATCAGCATTACTGATTATTCAGCTTTGGTGCCTTTGTTTTTAGCAACGATTTCGTCCGCAATACTCTTGGGTACTTCTTCGTAGTGGTCAACCTGCATAGTGTAGGTGCCGCGGCCCTGGGTCTTGCTGCGCAGGTCCGTTGCGTAACCGAACATGGATGCCAGCGGTACGAAGGAGTGGATAACCTGTGCGCCGTTACGCGCTTCCATACCCTCAATACGTCCGCGGCGGGAGTTCACGTCACCGATAACATCGCCCATGTATTCTTCCGGCACGGTGATATCTACTTTCATGTACGGCTCCAGCAGAACCGGGGAAGCTTTTTCCGCACCTGCCTTGAAGCCCATGGAGCCGGCAATCTTGAATGCCATTTCCGAAGAGTCAACTTCATGGTAAGAACCGTCATATACGGTAACGCCAATGTCTACCATCGGGTATCCGGCTACAACGCCGCTTTCCATCGCTTCCTTGACACCGGCTTCAATCGGAGCAATGTATTCTTTCGGAATCGCACCGCCCACAACCTTGTTGTCAAAGGTAAAGCCCGCGCCCATTTCCAACGGGGTGATTTCCAGCCAGCAATGGCCGTACTGGCCTTTACCGCCGGACTGACGGATGAACTTGCCTTCCGCTTTAACTGCCTTGCGGATCGTCTCACGGTACGCAACCTGCGGATTGCCTACGTTGCAGCCTACCCGGAATTCACGGAGCAGACGGTCAACGATGATATCCAGATGCAGCTCGCCCATACCGGAGATGATGGTCTGCGCGGTCTCGGGATCCGTATGCACCTTGAAGGTCGGATCTTCTTCCGCCAGTTTCTGAAGGGCAATGCCCATCTTTTCCTGGTCTGCTTTTGTCTTCGGCTCTACCGCAACGGAGATAACCGGCTCAGGGAATACCATGGACTCCAGAATAATCGGAGCTTTCTCATCGCAGAGCGTGTCACCGGTCGTTGTAAACTTCAGGCCTACAGCCGCTGCGATATCTCCGGAATATGCTTCCGGGATTTCTTCCCGGTGATTGGCATGCATCAGCAGGATGCGGCCCATGCGTTCGCGTTTATCTTTGGAAGAGTTGTAAACGTAGGAACCGGCAGTAATCATACCGGAATATACACGGAAGAATCCAAGCTTTCCTACAAAGGGGTCGGTTGCAATCTTGAATGCCAGCGCGGAGAACGGCTCGTTGTCGGAAGTCGGACGGAAATCTTCTTCGCCGGTTTCCGGGTTGATGCCCTTAATACTCTCGATATCCGTCGGAGCCGGCATGTAATCCACAACCGCGTCCAGCAGGGGCTGAATACCTTTGTTCTTATAGGAAGAACCGCAGAATACCGGATTCAGTTTACATTCAATCGTTTCTTTGCGGATCGCTGCTTTCAGTTCTTCGTTGGTGATTTCTTCACCTTCCAGATATTTCATCATCAGGTCGTCGTCGCCTTCGGCAACGGTTTCTACCAGGATGCCGCGATATTCTTCAGCCTGTTCTTTCATATCGGCAGGAATCTCAACGAATTCTTCTTCCTTACCCATATCATCGCTGTAAACGATCGCTTTCATCCGGATCAGGTCAACCATGCCCTGGAACTGGTCTTCGCATCCGATAGGAACCTGAAGGGCAACCGGGTTTGCGTTCAGCCGGTCGCGCATCATGTCCATAACATGGAAGAAGTCAGCACCGATGATGTCCATCTTATTGACATATGCCATACGCGGTACTTTGTACTCGTCAGCCTGGCGCCATACGGTTTCAGACTGGGGTTCTACACCGCCCTTGGCAGAAAATACTGCAATTGTTCCGTCCAGCACACGCAGGGAACGTTCAACTTCAACCGTGAAGTCAACGTGACCCGGAGTATCGATGATGTTGATACGGTGCGTATCGTACTGCTTTTCGGAACCGTTCCACATGCAGGTCGTTGCAGCGGAAGTAATGGTGATACCACGTTCCTGTTCCTGAACCATCCAGTCCATGGTGGCTGCGCCGTCATGAACTTCACCGATCTTATGGGTCTTACCGGTGTAGAACAGGATGCGTTCCGTGGTAGTCGTCTTACCGGCATCGATGTGAGCCATAATGCCGATATTTCTTGTTCTTTCCAGCGGAATTAGTCTGCCCACTCTTTTATCCTCCTCAATAATTCAACAGGACCGGGCCATTACCAGCGGTAATGTGCAAACGCTTTGTTTGCTTCTGCCATCTTGTGGGTATCTTCACGCTTTTTAACAGCAGCGCCGGTACCATTGGCGGCATCCATGATTTCGCCGGCAACGCGTTCGCACATGGTTCTTTCACCACGGAGGCGAGCATAATTTACCAGCCAGCGGATACCCAGGGTGGTTTTGCGCTCTGCACGAACTTCTACAGGAACCTGGTAGTTTGCGCCGCCTACACGACGAGCCCGTACTTCCAGCAGGGGCATCACGTTCTTCATAGCGGCATCAAATACTTCCAGCGGATCTTTGCCCGTCTTGGAACGGATTACGTCAAATGCATCATATACGATGCGTTCAGCAACGCCTTTCTTACCGTCCAGCATTACTTTGTTAATAAATCTGGTTAATAATTTGGAACCGTACACCGGATCCGGCAGTACGTCTCTTTTTGGAACTGCGCCTTTTCTCGGCATGCTTTTCACTCCTTTATATCAATTCGTAATTTCTCAATTAATTTTGGTTTTGCGCAAGAATTATTTCTTAGCTTTTGCGCGTTTTGCACCGTACTTGGAACGGCCCTGATTGCGGTTTGCAACGCCGGCAGTATCCAGAGAACCACGAATGATATGATAACGCACGCCAGGCAGGTCCTTTACACGGCCGCCCCTGATCAGAACAACGGAATGTTCCTGCAGATTGTGACCGATACCCGGAATATAAGCTGTTACTTCAATGCCGTTGGTTAAACGTACACGAGCAACTTTACGCAGTGCAGAGTTAGGTTTTTTCGGTGTGGTGGTGTATACACGGGTGCACACACCACGTTTCTGCGGACATTCTTTTAATGCCGGCGCAGTGGATTTGGTTCTCAGCACCTCTCTGCCCTTACGGATCAGCTGATTAATTGTTGGCATATCGGCACCTCCTTTCTGTCAATTAGATTTAGTATTTATAAAAACCCCGTTTCCGGGATCCCTATCAGTTGTTCAGTATCGCCGCTGCAGAAGCACCCGCATGGATGCCGCAGGCCTTGCCTAACACCTGCATGCTTTCCACGATCAGGCAGGATATATTTTGCTTTTCGCATTCCGCCTTGATGGGAGCCGTGATATGTTCCTCCGCATCTGCCGCGATATAAACTTTCGAAGCTGTTTTTTTCTGCAGGGCTTTTGCTGTCTGCTTAACCCCTACAACCTTAGCCCCGGCTGTCTTCAGCTCGTCCAGACTCATTGAATTCACTCCTTCAAAATGAGCGCACTTATCCCGTGAGACTTGTGTATTGTAACATCTTTTACATAGCGTGTCAACACTTTTTTAATAATTTTTATCACGTCAAGCTATGTTTTTAAGCGGTTCTGTTTTTACACGTATCCTGGTGTATCATATCTGCCAATAAAATAACCATGATACTTTTAATCGTACCATGGTTATTTTTTCACTCATTGTGCTTTCTTTTCAGATCGGACTGCTTACTTGTCTCCACTTTCCGGCCCTTCGCCCTGGCCGGCATCAGTCAGGTACTTAACCTTCACGTCACGGTAACGGCTCATGCCGGTACCTGCCGGAATCAGCTTACCGATAATGACATTTTCCTTCAGACCCAGCAGCGGATCAACCTTTCCTTTAATTGCTGCATCAGTCAGAACCCGGGTTGTTTCCTGGAAGGAAGCCGCAGACAGGAAGGAATCCGTAGCAAGGGAAGCTTTGGTGATACCCAGCAGGATCGGTTTCCCTTTTGCCGGTTCCTTGCCTTCAGCCACAGCCGCCGCATTCTGTTCTGTGTACTCACCGATATCAATATATTCACCCGGCAGCATGGATGTATCTCCGGCATCTTCAATGCGGATCTTGCGCATCATCTGACGCACCATAACTTCAATGTGCTTATCATTGATACCTACGCCCTGAGACTTATAGACGCTGAGCACCTGCTGTACGATATACCGCTGTGTTGCCTGGGGTCCCAGAATCCGCAGAATGTCATGAGGATTCAGTGAACCTTCTGTCAGACGGCTGCCTACTTCAACCTCATCGCCTTCCACAACCGAAAGCTTGGCGCCATACGGAATACTATAAGTCTGTTCCACCACTTCATCATCAGGATTTCCTGTAATGATGACCTTGCGCTGTTTCTGACCGGCTTCTTCCACAATATGGACTGTACCTGCATTTTCTGCCAGGATACCCGGATGTTTAGGCTTACGGGCTTCAAACAGTTCCTCTACACGGGGCAGACCCTGTGTAATATCGTCTGCACCGGCAACGCCGCCCGTATGGAAAGTACGCATGGTCAGCTGGGTACCCGGTTCGCCGATAGCCTGGGCAGCAATCGTGCCGACTGCTTCGCCCACGTCCACGTTATGGTCTGTTGCCAGGTTACGGCCGTAACATTTACGGCACACGCCGAATTTGGACTTACAGGTCAGCACCGTACGGATTTTGACTTTATCGCGCATCACAGCGATCTGATCTGCCATATCTTCCGTAATATAATCATTGATGTGGAACAGCACGTTGCCGTCCGCATCTTTGATATCTTCTGCCAGAGTCCGGCCTATGATACGGTCATGCAGTGATTCGATCTCAGTCCCGTTTTCTGTGATTGCTTCAATTTCAATTCCGTCAATTTCATTGTTCCGGACAGAAATCTCACTCACTGTTCCATCTTGGAGAACCCTGTCAATATCCTCCTCTGTCAATGTCGCACCTGCACCGACCAGAACTTCACCGTTGCCGTTGACAACATCTTCCGATACTTCTTTATTTGCATAATGATGCATCAGGAGTTCTTTGATCTTGCTGTTTGCAAACTCTTCCGGTATGTTAATGACAACATCTTCACGTGCTTCTTCAGTACCGTCGCCATCCGGAACATAGATGCTGATGGAAGTAACCTTGGCATCCATCAGACGGTTATAAACTTCATTGGAAATAATCGTATCGGATTCGGCAATAGGAGCGCCCGTCTCTTCATTAATAATCGTTGCGGCAAGCATACGGCCTATCACTTTAGAACGGATCTTTTTCGCACTGGCTCCCAATTCGGCCTTGCACAGACGGTTCCGTTCTTTTACCAGGTTACAGGTATGGATATCACAGTCGTCTTCGCGGACGATGACATCCTGCGCCACGTCTACCAGACGGCGGGTCAGGTAACCGGAGTCAGCCGTACGCAAGGCAGTATCTGCCAGACCTTTACGGGCGCCATGGCTGGAAATAAAGTATTCCAAAATCGTCAGGCCTTCACGGAAGTTGGATTTTACAGGCCGGTCAATGATACGGCCGGAAGGATCCGCCATCAGACCGCGCATACCGGCCAGCTGTTTGATCTGGTCAATACTGCCGCGGGCGCCTGAATCGGCCATCATGGCAATCGGGTTAAATTTATCCGCTGTGTTAGCTTCTTTCAGCAGCTCTGCTACATCATCCGTTGCCTTATTCCAAATGTCAACGACCTTTTTATAACGTTCTTCATCGGTCATCAGGCCGCGGCGGTACATTGCTTCCGTCCGGTCAACCTGTTTTTCAGATGTCTGGATGATCTCCTGCTTACCCTGAGGAACGTGGATGTCGGAAACTGCAATGGAAATACCGGAATTGCAGGCATTGTCGTAACCCATTTTCTTCACAATATCCAGTACATTGGCAGTGCCCAGATTGCCGTAAAGCTTATGCGCTTTGGCAACCAGCTTGCCCAGTTCCTTTTTGGTGATCAGTTGGCCCAGATGCCAGTACTCTTCGCCGGTTTCTTCGTTTTTCCGTTTGCTGAAGAAGCGCAGTTCTTTCGGCAGTTCTTCATTGTAAATCGCATTGCCTATCGTAGTCTCTACCAGACTCTTCCCCTCATTCTGCGGTTCATTCACAATATCTTTGTTGGGGATCAGGATCCAGATTTTTGCCTGCAGGTCAAGATATTTATGATAGTATGCCATTAAAGCTTCATGAAGGCTGCTGTAACGGTTGCCTTCGCCCTTGGCACCGGGCCGTTCGATAGTCATATAATACGCGCCCAGAACCATATCCTGAGTAGGCACGGCTACAGGCTTCCCGTCTTTCGGGGCCAGAATATTATTCACAGACATCATCATCAGGCGCGCTTCTGCCTGTGCCTCTACGGAAAGCGGCAGATGAACCGCCATCTGGTCGCCGTCAAAGTCAGCGTTATAAGCAGTACATACCAGCGGATGCAACGTGATGGCACGGCCTTCGGTCAGAACAGGCTCAAATGCCTGGATGCCCAGGCGGTGAAGCGTCGGTGCACGGTTCAGTAATACCGGATGTTCCTTGATTACTTCTTCCAAAACATCCCAGACTCCCGGGGTAGCCCGTTCCACCATACGTTTTGCCGCACGGATATTAAGGGAAGGATCTTTGTCCTGGAGGCGTTTCATAACGAAAGGCTTGAAAAGTTCCAATGCCATTTCCTTCGGCAGGCCGCACTGGTGCATTTTCATTTCAGGCCCTACCACGATAACGGAACGGCCGGAATAGTCAACGCGTTTGCCCAGCAGGTTCTGACGGAAACGTCCCTGTTTGCCCTTCAGCATATCGGATAACGATTTCAGAGGACGGTTGCCGGGGCCTACGATCGGACGACCGCGACGGCCGTTATCGATCAGCGCGTCTACGGCTTCCTGCAGCATACGCTTTTCATTACGGACAATAATATCCGGCGCATGCAGTTCCAACAACCGTTTCAAACGGTTATTACGGTTGATGACACGACGGTACAAATCATTCAGATCACTGGTAGCAAAACGTCCGCCGTCGAGCTGTACCATGGGACGCAGGTCAGGAGGGATAACCGGAACCACATCCAAAATCATCCAGGACGGTTTGTTACCCGATTTTTGGAACGCTTCCGCAACTTCCAGCCTGCGCACGATACGGACCTTCTTCTGGCCGGTTGCTTCTTTCAGTTCCTCCCGGAGTTCCGCGACCAAAGCATCAACGTCAATTTCCTCCAGCAGTTCTTTAACAGCAGAAGCCCCCATCTCAGCGCGGAACTGATCGCCGTATTTGTCCCGGTTGCTCATGTATTCTGCTTCTGTTAAAAGCTGTTTTTTCTGCAACGGCGTATCGCCCGGATCCAAAACAATGTAGTTCACGAAATACAAAACTCTTTCCAGGCTCCGGGGAGATACATCCAGAATCAGGCCCATCCGGCTGGGAATCCCCTTAAAATACCAGATATGGGAAACAGGCGCCGCCAGTTCAATATGTCCCATACGGTCACGGCGGACCTTGGAACGGGTCACTTCAACGCCGCATTTATCACAGACGATTCCCTTATAACGGATCCGTTTATACTTTCCGCAATGACACTCCCAGTCTTTGATGGGGCCAAAGATTCTTTCACAGAACAGACCGTCTGTTTCGGGTTTTAATGTTCTGTAGTTGATGGTTTCAGGCTTTTTTACTTCCCCATAAGACCATGACCGGATCAGTTCCGGAGAAGCAAGTCCAATGCGCATGGAATTAAAATTGTTAACGTCTAACAAGAACCCCTCGCTCCCTTCTTAATTAAACTCATCATCAGAACCGGACAGTTCTTCCATCGTTGTTTCGCTTAAATTACCTAAATCGGCAATGCTGTCGTCTTCCTGCTCTGTACCGTTATATTGTTCTTCTTCATTATAGGCGGTAGATTCTTTCGAAGCCTCCGGAACGACAACCGGAGCATCCCCCTGCAGTTCTGCCAGGGTTTCCGGAGAAGCTTCCACTGCCTCATCTTCTTCATCCTGCAGGGAAATATCTTCACCGTCTTCGTCCAGCACGCGAATATCCAGCCCGATGCTCTGAAGCTCCTTCACCAAAACTTTGAACGATTCGGGAACGCCCGGTTCCGGAACATTTTCGCCCTTAACGATAGATTCATACGTCTTGACACGTCCAACCACATCGTCAGATTTTACGGTCAGGATTTCCTGCAGCGTGTATGCTGCGCCATAGGCTTCCAGTGCCCAGACTTCCATTTCACCGAAACGCTGTCCGCCAAACTGGGCCTTGCCGCCCAAAGGCTGCTGGGTAACCAGGGAGTACGGACCGGTGGAACGGGCATGGATCTTGTCATCTACCAGGTGGTGCAGTTTCAACATATAAACGCAGCCGACGGTTACGGGGTTGGCAAACGGCTCACCGGTACGTCCGTCGTACAGGATCGTCTTGCCCATCGGGCTTACACCGGATAATTTCACCATGTTCTGAAGATCTTCTTCATTAGCGCTGTCGAATACAGGAACGGCCATCTTAACCGCACTCAGCTTCGCATTGCCTGCATATCCAATGTCTGTCAGCTTGGGCATGCCATATGTGTCTAATTCATAACCGGTTTCTTTCAGCTGTTCCCCAATACCGGGTTCTTTACGCTGTATCTTCATACCAAGAGCCAGAGCGGCCCATCCTAAATGAGTTTCCAGAATCTGGCCAATGTTCATACGGGAGGGAACGCCTAACGGGTTCAGAACGATCTGGACCGGTTCGCCATTGGGCAGGAACGGCATATCTTCCCGGGGTAAAATACGGGATACTACGCCCTTATTGCCGTGACGGCCGGACATCTTATCGCCCGCACGGATCTTACGTTTCTGCGCTATATGGATACGGACCTGTTCGTTTACTCCCGGAGGCAGTTCGTCACCGTTTTCACGGGTAAATACTTTAACACTGACAATAATGCCTGTTTCACCGTGGGGAACACGCAACGAGCTGTCCCGTTCCTCACGGGCTTTCTCATTAAATACTGCCCGTACAAGGCGTTCTTCCGCAGATAATTCGGTTTCACCTTTCGGTGTAACTTTTCCTACAAGAATATCGCCGGGGCGTACTTCCGCACCGATCCGGATGATACCGCGTTCATCCAGGTCTTTACGGGCCGCTTCGGAAACATTGGGAATATCCCTGGTAATCTGTTCCGGTCCCAGTTTGGTGTCGCGGGAATCACAGTTATATTCCTCAATATGGATAGACGTATAGGTATCGTCCCTTACCAGATCTTCTGACAGCAGGATCGCGTCTTCGTAGTTGTAGCCTTCCCAGGGCATATAAGCTACGATAACGTTATGGCCTAACGCCAGTTCCCCGCGGTCCGTAGCAGGACCGTCCGCCAGAACCTGGTTCGCTTTAACATAGTCACCCTTGAAAACGATCGGCTTCTGATTCACACAGGTACTCTGGTTGGAACGTTTGAACTTCAGTACTTCATACGTATCAATATCGCCGTTTTCCGTGCGGATCTGGATCTCATCGCCGGTTACCCGGATGACTTCACCGGCATGCTTTGCCAATATACAGTTACCGGAGTCAGTCGCGACTTTATATTCCATACCGGTGCCGACAACAGGAGCCTGCGGGGTCAGCAGAGGTACTGCCTGACGCTGCATGTTGGCGCCCATCAGCGCGCGGTTGGCGTCATCGTGTTCCAGGAACGGAATAAGGGCTGTTGCAATCGATACTACCTGTTTCGGCGAAACGTCCATATAATCAGCACGTTCCGGCCTTATGCTCAGTACGTCATTCTTGCGGCGGGCCGTAACGCGTTCACCAAGGAAATATCCCTCGTCATCCAGCGGTTCGTTGGCCTGCGCAACAATATATTTATCTTCCTCATCAGCAGTCAGATATTCAATTTCATTGGTAACCCGTTTATGTTCTTTATCTACTTTGCGGTAAGGCGTTTCAATAAAACCAAACCTGTTAATTACCGCAAAGGTAGAAAGGGAACCGATCAAACCGATGTTAGGACCTTCAGGGGTTTCAATGGGGCACATGCGCCCGTAATGGGAGTTGTGTACGTCACGGACTTCATAGCCGGCACGTTCCCTGGACAGGCCGCCGGGTCCCAATGCAGAGAGACGCCGTTTATGCGTCAGTTCCGCCAGCGGATTGTTCTGATCCATAAACTGGGACAGCTGGCTGCTGCCAAAGAATTCCTTGATTGCCGCAACGACCGGGCGGATATTGATCAATGCTTCAGGTTTGATAATGTACACATCCTGAATGGTCATGCGTTCTTTTACCACACGTTCCATACGGGCCAGACCGATACGGAACTGGTTCTGCAGCAGTTCGCCTACGCAGCGGACACGACGGTTGCCTAAATGGTCAATGTCATCTTTTTCACCATGCCCGTCCATCACATTCAGCAAATAGCCAAAGGAAGCGAAAATATCTTCTTTTGTGATCGTACGGAGCGTTTCGGGAATACCGGAGGTAAAGACGATACGGAGTACTTTTCCGCTTAACTCCTTAATTTTCAGCTGGTAAATGCCATATTCTTTATAGACCTGGCTTTCTTCCACCTTGTCCAGTACTTCATCGGTCATCAGGGTTCCTTCCGGAACGATGATCTCGCCGGTTTCCTTATCAACCAGCGGTTCTGCCAGTACGCAATCCTGAAGCCGGTTTCTCCAGCCCAGTTTTTTGTTCAGTTTATAACGGCCCACATAAGCCAGATCGTAGCGCTTGCTGTCAAAGAATGTCTGTTCAATCAGCTGTTTGGCATTTTCAAACGCAGGCGGTTCACCGGGACGAAGCTTTTTATACAGTTCGATCATTGCTTCTTCGCAATTGGTCGTGCTGTCCTTTTCCAGTGTTGCTTTCACTGCTTCAATAATTTCCGTCCCGTCTTCCGTATGGTTTTCAATCTGGGTATCGCCAAAGAATTCCAGAATTTCTTCATTGGTTTCCATACCCATGGCCCGAAGCAGTACTGTAGCCGGCACTTTTCGGGTCCTGTCCACACGCGCATAGATCACATGATTTAAATCTGTTTCAAATTCAATCCAGGCGCCACGGTTCGGGATTACCGTCGTTCCATATAAGAAGATAGCACTGGGATCCATTACTTTATCATAATAAACCCCGGGAGAACGAACCAGCTGACTGACAATGACACGTTCCGCCCCGTTGATCACGAAGGTCCCCGTCGGGGTCATTAAGGGAAAATCACCCATAAATACACGGGATTCCTTGATTTCTCCCGTATCTTTATTCAGCAGCAGAACATTCACATTCAACGGAGCAGAATATGAAGCGTCCCGTTCTTTACATTCTTCGATGGTATATTTAGGTTCGCCGATTTCGAAGCGCTGAAAAGAGAGTTCCAGATTCCCGTTAAAATCTTTAATCGGGGAAATATCACGGAAAATCTCATCTAATCCATCGCTCATGAACCACTCATAGGATTTCCTTTGCAGGTCAATCAAATGAGGCATTGGCAAAACTTCTTTAATTTTGCCAAAGCTATACCGGGTCCTGTCACCTGTCTGAACCGGTTTAAACATGTAGGTCCTCACTCCTTGTTATATAAGTCAGGCAATACAAAACTATGCACGTTGTCTAAAGCCAAAAAAAACAAGGGTCTTACCGCAAGATCACCCTGTTATTCAGATCAGACGAACGTACTTCATCCCTACGATATGGCAGCCGATGTGAACCACTACACTATCTGGCCGTTGTAGTCAAGCCTGCATTTTGGTCACAAACACAAAAAGCATAATTGTGGTAAATAATGATACCACAACACCAGATACTTTGTCAACACTTATTTTGCAATAGCAAAAGTCATTCCGGTGTGTATATAAAAAAATAAGACCGGCCTACTGTAGACCGGTCTTGATATCGCAAAGCGAAAATTATTTAATTTCAACAGTTGCGCCAGCAGCTTCCAGTTTTGCTTTTGCTTCGTCAGCATCAGCTTTGGAAACTTTTTCTTTAACAGCTTTCGGAGCGCCGTCAACCAGAGCTTTAGCTTCTTTCAGGCCCAGACCGGTGATTTCGCGAACAGCTTTGATTACATTGATCTTGCCCTGACCAGCTTCTTTCAGGATTACGTCGAATTCGGTCTGTTCTTCTTCAGCAGCAGCAGCAGCCGGAGCAGCACCAGCAGCAGCAACGGCAACAGGAGCAGCAGCGGATACGCCAAATTTTTCTTCCAGAGCCTTTACCAGTTCAGCCAGCTCTAATACGGTCATTTTCTCAATAGCTTCAATAATCTGATCTTTATTCATTATAATTTCCTCCATATCAGTTAATTTTTTTAATAATTTAAAATCTGTTTCAGCCATGCCTTATGCAGACTGTTTTTCTTTTTGTTCGCGTACAGCGTCCAACGCATATACGATTTTTGCAACGGTTCCGTTGAGAGTACGTACCAGACCGGAAATAGGAGCGTTCAGGCTGCCCAGCATTTTGGCAACCAGCACTTCTTTCGGCGGCAGTGCTGCAACGGCCTTAACTTCATCAACCGTAACAACTTTGCCTTCTACAACGCCGGCTTTCAGCTGCATCTTTTTATGATCTTTAATAAAATCACACATTACTTTGCAGGCTGCTACAGCGTCCTGGGTAGAAGAACAAATTGCAGTATTCTTCTCCAATACGGGAGCCAGGTCATCCAGGCCGTATTCTTTTGCTGCCAGAGCAATTAACGTGTTTTTGTAAACGGTATAAGAAGCACCGGCTTCGCGAACCTTACGACGCAGTTCCGTGTCTTCCGCAACAGTCAGACCGCTAAAATCAACCAGTACGGCTCCTTTAGCTTCAGCAAAAACATTTTTGATCTCAGCTAACTGAGCCTGTTTCTCTGCTTTTGTTTTCAATGAGTTGCACCTCCTTCTTTCAGATTTTTGACTTACTTTTATAAATCAAAAAGACCTCTCGGCCGAAGCAGCCGGAGGTCGTGAAAGAACTAATCTATCTTTAACGTCTCCAGCCTCGGCAGGCGTGCTGTTCTGCACTTGCGCATCCGCACCTGCTGTCTGTGGCCCGATTATCTTCTGATTTAAAATTTGGGTTCCGGATTATTTCGCGCTGTCTGCTTTGAGGACATCAATCTTGATGCCAGGGCCCATGGTGGTAGATAAGGTAACAGACTTAATGTACTGACCTTTTGCTCCGGAGGGCTTAACTTTGATCAACGTAGTAACTAACGCAATATAGTTATCCAGAAGAGCTTCTTCCGAGAAAGAAGATTTGCCGATCATCGCCTGTACGTTACCGGCTTTGTCCGCACGGTATTCAACTTTACCGGCTTTGATCTCATTGAGAGCCTTGGTCACGTCCATGGTTACGGTACCAACCTTCGGGTTCGGCATTAAGCCTTTCGGGCCTAACAGCTTACCAAGACGGCCAACCTTACCCATCATGTTCGGGGTCGCTACGCAGACTTCAAAGTCAAACCAGCCACCCTGGATTTTTGCAACCAGATCGTCTCCGCCAACATAATCCGCACCGGCAGCCTTTGCTTCTTCAGCCTTTGCGCCTTCCGCAAATACCAGGACCTTTTTGGATTTACCGGTTCCATGGGGCAGTACCATCGCACCGCGAACCTGCTGGTCAGCATATTTCGGGTTGATGCCCAGACGGAAAGATGCTTCAACAGAACTGTCAAACTTGGTAACGGTAGTTTTCTTTACCAGTTCTACTGCTTCTTTCGGAGAATACAGTTTGTTTTCTTCAATCAGTTTTAACGCGTCAACATACTTTTTGCCGTGTTTTTTTGCCATAATAAATTCCTCCTTGTGGTACAAACGGCTTCCGCCTCCCACTTCTTACAACTGATATTAATCAGTAATAACAATTCCCATGCTGCGGGCAGTGCCTTCAATCATGCGGGTAGCTGCTTCCACATCCGCTGCGTTCAGATCCTGCATCTTGCTTTCAGCAATCTCGCGTGCTTTCGCCCGGCTCAGGGTAGCAACCTTTTTCTTGTTCGGTTCGCCGGAAGCCTTTTCCAGACCGGCAGCCTTTTTCAGCAGCACTGCTGCAGGCGGGGTCTTGGTAATAAACGTAAAGGAACGATCTTCAAATACCGTAATCTCAACAGGGATGATCAAACCAACCTGCTGCGCAGTACGGGCATTGAAATCCTTTACAAAGGCCATAATGTTAACGCCAGCCTGGCCCAGTGCAGGACCAACCGGAGGTGCCGGAGTAGCTTTACCGCCAGGAACCTGTAACTTAACAACCTTAGCAACTTTCTTTGCCATGTTTCTTACACCTCCTTATCATTCAATTTCTTCCACTTGGGTATAATCAATATCAACAGGAGTTTCGCGCCCAAACATATCAACCAGTACCTTCAATTTGCCGCGTTCTCTGTCAATTGCCGAAACAACGCCTTCAAAATTGGCAAACGGGCCTGTTTTTAGGCGGACTCTCTGTTGTAATTGCAAATTAATCTGAGGCTTCGCCTTCGGCTGAACAGTATCATCCTCTTCCTGCAGCCCCTGACCGTTTACACTGGCAGCCAGGATACGTTTCACCTCTTCGTCGGATAACGGAACCGGCTGTTTGTTATCAGGCCCGACGAACCCGGTAACGCCAGGTGTGTTCCTGACCACATACCAGGTGCGGTCATCTATGATCATCTCAACCAGCACATAACCCGGAAAAACCTTACGGGTTACGATCCGCTTGGTACCATTTTCATCAGCTACAACTTCATTCTCCATGGGGATCATAATATGAAAAATCTTATCACTCAGCCCCAGAGAATCAACCTTGCGTTCCAGATTTGTACTGACCTTATTCTCATAACCGGAATAAGTATGGATGACATACCAATGCCGTTTTCCTTTTTCCAGCGTTTCAGCATTTTTATTTTCGTCCATTTTTTCAGCGGGAGCGGACTCCCTTCCTCCTTATACGCCTTACCGCAAAATGGTTCTGATCAGAACAGAAAAGACTGTGTCGGCTATCCAGATACAAACCGCAACCAATACTACCGCAACCAATACTACAATAGTATTCATGAACAGTTCCTGCTTTGTCGGCCACGTAACTTTCTGCAGTTCTGCTTTCGATTCCTTTATGAATCCCGTAACCTTTCCCACCGTACTTATTTCGTTGGTTGAAGTAGTTTCCGGAACGGTCATTATTTCACATCCTTGCTATCCAGACACCGCCAAACCAAATTTATTTGGTTTCTTTATGAGTAGTATGCTTTTTGCAGAACTTGCAGTACTTTTTAATCTCGATGCGGTCGGGATCGTTCTTTTTGTTTTTGTTGGTCTGATAATTTCTCTGTTTGCATTCAGTGCATGCCAAAGTAATTAACGTACGCATTCTTGCCACCTCTTTCGAACTCTAAAATACAGGTAAACTAAATTGTCACTGAATGATAATACCACAGTTACCTTTTTCTGTCAATAAATTTACGTATTTTTAAAAAATGCAAATACAAATAAAAAACTCATGCAACCGTTTCTGCATGAGTCTTTAAGCAAATTGGTGGCGGCACACGGATTTGAACCGCGGACACAGCGGGTATGAACCGCTTGCTCTGGCCAACTGAGCTATGCCGCCTTATAATGGAGCTGATGACCAGGATTGAACTGGTGACCTCATCCTTACCAAGGATGCGCTCTACCATCTGAGCTACATCAGCATCATTAACAATATGGTTGCGGGGGCCGGATTTGAACCAGCGACCTTCGGGTTATGAGCCCGACGAGCTACCAACTGCTCCACCCCGCGATAAAATGGTGGAGAGGGTTGGATTCGAACCAACGAAGCGAAACGCGGCAGATTTACAGTCTGCTCCCTTTAGCCACTCGGGAACCTCTCCATTAAAATCTTCTGGAGCTGACAATAGGAATCGAACCTACAACCTACGGTTTACAAAACCGTTGCTCTGCCTGTTGAGCTATGTCAGCATGATTTCAGTGACAGTAAGTATAATACATGAAACGGCAGAGTTTGTCAACTGTTTTTTATAATTTATTTGACAAATTTCTCAAAAAATCAGGACGCATCCATTCAGACAGGTGCGTCCTTCGATTTTTTACTTTTCATCGCCAAAGCAAATCCCAATAGCTCTGGCAGCTTTTACGATTTCATTATCCAGCGTAACCGACCTGGGTTTTCTCCCGGCATCCTGCAGCGGAACTGTCACAATGGAATCATTATGCAGGGAAACCATCACATCATAATTACCCGCTATACACGCTTCAATCGCCGCTACCCCGTACCGTGTGCATAACACCCTGTCAAAGGCTGTCGGCGAACCGCCCCTCTGCAGATAACCCAATATTGTGCAACGGGCTTCGATCCCTGTCAGTTCTTCCAACTGCTGTGCCAGTTTATTACCGACCCCGCCTAACCGGATTGGCTCAAAGCTGTCCTTGACAATGCGGGCAACTGTCATTTCACCGCCTTCCGGCTTTGCGCCTTCCGCCACAACAACGATGCTGAACATTTTTCCGTCCTGCTGGCGTTTGAGGATTTTTCTGGCAACCGCATCCAGGTGATAGGGAATTTCCGGAATCAGAATCACATCAGCTCCGCCTGCAACACCAGAATGCAGGGCAATCCAGCCGGCATAGCGTCCCATGACTTCCAGAATCATGATACGGTGATGCGATTCCGCCGTGCTGTGGAGCCGGTCCACCGCTTCCGTCGCCACTGCCATGGCCGTGTCAAATCCGAAGGTCCGTTCCGTGCATGGCAGATCGTTGTCTATCGTTTTGGGCACCCCAATCACTTTTACACCGCATTCCCGGGAAAGCTGTGCTCCAATTGCCAGGCTGCCGTCCCCGCCGATAACAATCAGCGTTTCAATACCGCGTTTTGACAGATTCTTTACGATCGTTTCGCTTTCGTCCGTATACGTGACAGACCCGTCCTTCTCCACGTGCGCGAATTTAAACGGATTGTCACGGTTAGTCGTACCTAAAACTGTACCACCCCGCGGCAATATGCCGGAAACATCATCATAAGTCAGGAGTTTCATCCTGTTCTTTATCAATCCGTTAAAGCCGTTTTCAATGCCGTAAATCTGATACCCATGTCCCAAAGCTGCCTTAACGACAGCGTTCAGTACGGCATTAAGCCCCGGGCAGTCGCCGCCCCCGGTCAGGACAGCCAATGTTCCTCTGACATTTATCATACATTTCCCCAGTAATCAATCAACATTCCAAATGGTAAAACCATCCTGCGGGATCCGGATGGATTCGGTCCCGTCAAATTTATCATAACACAGCATACCGTCTTTTACATATCCGGGCCAGGCGGCAACCAGAACAAACTGCTGCCCCAGTTCTTTAAGCAACGATGCAACATCAAGATTAAATACCGGCACAAATAAAGTCTGTAAACGATCTAATAAGATAACATCTGAATTATAACTGGCAAGCGCTTCTGCCATCATAGCCGGCGCTTTTACATTCCGTTCTTCTTTCGGAACTGCCAGGAACTCTTCACTGATCAGCAAACGGCAATCAACATAATCCCACTTCTTGTCCTCGGCAGCTTCGCGCAGGACCTTGCTTTTACCGCTGCCAGGCTTGCCGGTTACAAAAATAACTCCTTTTGCTTCTTTTGCTGCCTCTACAATCTTTACGAATTCTTCTGTCTGACTCATTTTAATTACCTCCTAAATCTGTTAGCAGATCAATATTTGGAAATGCCGGAACCATTTAATATCTATAACAATCCAATTCGTTGTTTCCGGATAAAATCCTTTAACGCTAATTATATTTTATACTATTCTTCACTTCAATACAACAGTTTGTTTCACATTTATCAGTTTCATTCACTTCAGCTTTTCTTTTTGCCTTCCCGCTTACGGGGTTCTATGGAAAGTATACAGGAACATACCGTCTGTATATCAGAATCTCCCGTATGGGCCTCCTTATATTTTTCCACCTTTCTTTTGACACGCTGCAGCGCATTGTCAATCGATTTAATATGCCGGTGCAGTTCCCTGGCTGTTTCCTGATAGGATTTACCATCCAGATAATTCATGAACACTTCCCATTCCAGACCGCTGAGAACCGTGTTCAGCTTATTCTTAATTTCAAAAAATTCTTCTCTCCGGATAATCATCTCTTCCGGATTCACGACTTTTGTTCCGTTGGATATCACATCCAGAAGGGTCCGGTCCGAATCCTGTTCGTAGATAGGTTTATTCAAAGAAACATACGAATTCAACGGAATATGTTTTTGCCGGGTGGCGGTTTTAATCGCCGTAATGATCTGCCGGGTCACACATAATTCCGCAAAAGAACGAAATGAAGCCTGTTTATCCTTTTTGAAATCGCGGATTGCTTTATATAAACCAATCATGCCTTCCTGAATAATGTCTTCCCGCTCCGCACCGATCAGGAAATAGCTTTTTGCTTTCCCCCGCACAAAATTCCGGTACTTGTGCAACAGGTACTCCTGGGCTAATACATTATTCTCCGTATTTGCCAGCTCAACAATATCTTCATCCGGCATATCGGAAAATCTTGCATAGGGATCGCCGGTTACCCCGTTCATCTGTCTTTCACCTTCCATTAACCTGATAATGATTACTATAATCTTCCCCGGACAGGCAGCAAAACTTTCTTCAGGATATCTTATTATACACGACAGGCTCTGCTAACGTCAACAAAGGGTGATCTGACGTCCGCTATCTTCCATGAAAAATATCCCGAAGCAGGATTATCCCCGCCTTATCTTTTCCAGATGCGAAGCTACTTCGCCGCCAATACGGCCGCCTAATTCCCGACGGCTTGTATTACCCGGCAGTCTGTCTATTTTTTCTTTTATTTCCTTTTTCGTTTTATAATAGATTTCCCGAAACTCACGGGCAGAGATTCGAAATGCCCCGGAACCAAGCACGTTGTCCTGCTCGGCCTTGTCACTGGTCACAACAAAAACCTTCATGCCTTTTCTGGAAATCCGGTATGTTTCCCGTTCAATCCAGCTGTCAGCCGTTTCCTGCTCAGCAGTATAAACTACCGTGCAGCCGCCGGTCTGTTCTGTTGCTTCCGGTCCTTTTGCGTCCATCGCATCAAATACGACTACCGCATCGTACCCATGAAACGCAGCAAACTCCGCCACTTTATCCGTCAGAATTGCACGGGCATGTTCCAGATCTTTTTCCCGTACCCCTGCAAAATCTGGCCAGTTGTTGATGACATTATATCCGTCAACCAGATAATATTCTTTCATTTCGCAGCCTTCTGCATCCGCTGCCTTACAACTTCATACATCAGGATCGCCCCCGCCGCCGAAGCGTTCAGCGAATTTACACCACCCTGCATAGGCATCCGGACCAGCATGTCGCAATTTTCTTTTACCAGGCGTCCCAGTCCTTTTCCTTCCGCGCCAATTACTAACACAACAGGGCGGTACAGATCCGCATCAAAATACAGGCATTCCCCGTCCATATCTGCCCCGGCAACCCAGAACCCCTGTTCTTTAAGACTTTGCAACGTCTGGACAATATTACCGATCTGCACCACAGGCACATAGTTAATTGCCCCGGCTGAAATTTTTGCCACAACTGCATTCAGCGGACAGCTTCGCCGTTTTGGCAATAAGACACCATGTACCCCGGCAGCGTCAGCGCTGCGAATCAGGGCACCCACATTCTGAGGATCCTGCAATTCGTCCAGCAGAAGCAGAAACGGCATTTCGTTCCGGGACGCAGCCCGTTCCAGAACCGTCTCCAAAGAACTAAAAGCTATAGGAGACGCCAGCGCCACAATCCCCTGGTGACGTATGCCCGGAGCCATCCTGTCCAATTTTTCAGGCTGTACATATTCTACCGGAACCGCCGCGTCCTGTGCCGCCGCGATAATTTTTACCAGGGTTCCGCCCTGCGGCCCCGTTTTAATGAAAATCTTATTGACCGGACGTTTGCTGGACAATGCCTCAAACACTGCATTACGCCCGGCAACGATTTCTTCTTTCATAAACGCTCCTTTAAGGGAAAACTGGCTGTTCCATCGGACAAACCGGTTTAATCAGTTTCTCCTTAATCAAACCGGAAGCAGAAATACCGCCGGATAAAAAACATGAACCTGCACTATATTAACTATTTCCCCGGTAAAAACAATTCCGCAACATCTTTGCCTTCCGCCTGAAACTCTTTTACTTTCGGCAAAATACCGCAGCTCATCTTTCCTTCTTTACAGGTACCTTTGGCTACACAGTCAGGGCCCGCTTTTTCAAACAATATGGGGGCCACTTTACGGCATTCCGTCAGCATCTTCCAGGCCAGTTCACGGATTTCCCACTGTGCCCGGTTGCAGCAACGCAGGTTAAAGAAATTATAGAGCGAACGGGCATTGAACGTGCAGACGATCTTGGTTTCCGCCGCATTCGGCAGCACATAACGGGCATCCTCATTGGCGATACCGTAATTGTCAGTCAGATCATTATACAGATCCTGCAGATTCTGCATGCATGCTTCAAATTTAGCCTTCGCTTCCGGAATTGCCGCAACTGCAGGCGGCATAATTGTTTTAAAATTATGTGCTTTTACATATCGCTGGGACTGTTGTGAATAGGAAGCGATCCTGTGGCGGACCAGCTGATGCGTCAGCACGCGGGAAACCCCTTCAATCGCAAAAGTAAAGGTCACATGTTCAATCGGCGAAAAATGTCCCATGCGGACCAGCATGCGCACCAGCCGGGCCGCTTCTTCATCACTCATCTTTTCCTGCAGTTCTGTTACTCCGACAGGAGAATAACATAAGCGTGCGCTTAAAGCCACTGATTTGTCCGGATCCGGAGTATGTCGTATCAATACAACCTTCATGATAGTCCCTCCCCTTACTAATTATTGATTCTGTATTTAAAAATTAAAACTGCGATTCACTTTGTTGTCTGTTCCTGCATTTCCCGGGAAATCACCTGAAATGCCTGTTCCACGAACCCTTTCAGGCGCTCTTCCTGATCTGTCAGGAGAAGCCAGCCGCACAATGCCTCAAATGCAGTAGCCGCGCGGTACTCACTGACACTGGCGCTTTTAGGGACCATCGACTTGGCGTTGCGCCCCCGGTGCACGACCGCCGCTTCCTTCTCAGACAAGCCGGCTTCCAAAACGTGCATTGCTTTAGCCTGCATCACAGCAGATACCATTTTGGCAGCAATCGTGTGGATCACCTGCACATGACTGGACACCGGCAGCAGGCGCATGCGGACATAAAACGTAAACACACTGTCTCCGATCAGCGCCAACACGATGGGATTCATCTGACCTGGGTCAGGCAGCGGTCTTCCTTCTTCCTGACAAATTGCCAAAGCCTGCTGTTTTAATTGTTGAAAGCGGATAAATTTCACTGCTTTTTCCACCGTGCGCCCTGGGGCGTATCTTCAATCACGATGCCCAGCTCGCCCAATTTATTGCGGATGGCATCCGCCTGGGCATAGTTTTTAGCCTTACGGGCATCCTGGCGCAATTCCAGCAGCAGCTGCATCAGCTGTTCCGTCAGTCCGCCATCATCATCATTCCCTGCAGCTTCCGCTTCGCCTTCCAACACGCCGATAATGGAGCAGAATTCCGCAAACACTTTGGTCATCATGTCCACTAATTTTCCGTCCGGGGCCACATCGCCGGAATCGGTCTGCGCTTTATACACATTGATTTCTTTTGCCAGGGCAAACATATGGCTGATGGCAAGCGCCGTGTTAAAATCGTCGCGCATGGCTTCCATGAAATCATTGCGCAGTTGTTCCACCTTGCCGCGAAGCGCCATGCTTTCGTCTGTGGGACCTCCGCTGATCACCTTGCGCAGGGCTGCCAGATTTTCCTTTGCCGTACGCAGGCGCTGTAAGCTTGCATCTGCTTCTTTCAGACGGGCATCGCTGAAGTCCAGCGGGCTGCGGTAATGGGTAGAAACAATAAAGAAGCGTAACGTTTCCGGAGCAAAATGTTCCAGAATATCTTTTACCGTAAAGAAATTGCCAAGGGATTTTGACATTTTTTCTTCATTAACAGTGATAAACCCGTTATGGAGCCAGTAACGCACAAAGGGATGGACACCGGTGGCTCCTTCCGACTGGGCGATTTCATTTTCATGGTGCGGGAAGATCAGATCGCTGCCGCCGCCGTGGAAATCAAAGGAAGAGCCCAGATATTTCATGCTCATGGTAGAGCATTCAATATGCCAGCCGGGCCGCCCTTTACCCCAGGGGGAATCCCAGGCCGGTTCACCGGGTTTGGCCGCTTTCCACAGGGCAAAGTCCATGGGATTCTGTTTCCGGTCGTCCACATCCACCCGGGCCCCTGCCAGCATGTCATTCAGGTCCCGGCCGGAAAGGCAGCCGTAACGCGGGAATTTTTCCACGCTGTAATACACATCGCCGTCCACGACGTAAGCAAACCCGTTGTCGATCAGCGCCTGTACCGTATTGATAATGTCCGGGATATGCCGGGATACCCGGGGATAGATCTGCACACGGCGGACATTCAGCTTGTCCATCACTTCAAAATAGGACTCAATATAACGTCCACAGATATCGCTCCACTGCACGCCTTCCGCATTTGCCGTATTGATGATCTTGTCATCCACATCGGTGAAATTCTGGACATGCAGCACGTCATACCCTTCATGCTCCAGAAAACGGTGAATCACATCCCATGTCACAAAGGGACGGGCATTGCCGATATGGGGATGGTTATACGGAGTTACGCCGCAGACATAAATGCTTGCTTTCCCCGGAACCTTAGGAACAAATTCTTCTTTTTTGCGTGTCATCGTGTTATACACTTTGATTGCCATTCTGTATTACTCCTTGTCAGTTATAAAGAAACTCCTGCTTTTTCCAGACTCTTTAAGATTCGTTTTTCCGTGCGTTCCAGTCCGAACAGGGGGATCATCTCCGCCAGTTCCGGACCGTGCTGGTTCCCTGTCAGGGTAACCCGGATCGGCATATAGACCTGTTGTCCTTTCAGCTTGTTGGCTTTCTGGACTTTCTTAAACGCTGACTTTACCGTATCCCGGTTCAGTTCCGGCAATGCTTTCAATTCTTCCAGCAAAGCCTTCATGACCATGGGCGCCGTTTCTTCCTTCAGTACCGCAGCGGCTTCTTCGTTTTCAAAATCAAAGTCATCACTGAAATACATAGCAACTTTTTCCGGAATCTGGGCGCCGTAATCAACCTGGGTCTGGGCGGTAGCCACAACCTTCTTAAGCCATTCCAGTTTTGCGCCGTCCTCTTCGCCGGTCATATAGTCAGCCTCTTTCATAAACGGCACAGCCAGTTCCCAGAACGCTTCAGGTGTCATTCTGCGGATATGCTGGCCGTTGATCCAGTCCAGCTTCTTAAAGTCGAAAACTGCCGGATTTTTGGCTACGCGGTCCAACGAAAACTCCTGGATCGCCTCTTCCATGGTAAAGATTTCTTTTTCCCCGGGAGGAGCCCAGCCCAGCAGCGCAAGGAAATTATTCAGACCGGCCGGAATATAGCCTTTCTGACGGTACGCATCCAGAGACGTTGCGCCATGCCGTTTGCTCATCTTCGTATGGTCGGTTCCCAGAATCAGGGAAACATGGCCGAATACCGGTTTTTCAAAGCCCAACGCGTCATAGACCAGCAACTGCCTGGGCGTATTGGATAAATGTTCCTCCGCACGGATTACATGGGTCACATGCATGAGGCTGTCATCAATTACCACCGCATAGTTATAGGTAGGAATCCCGTCAGACTTGACAATGACAAAATCCCCGATTCCGTTGGAATCAAATTCCACATCGCCCCGGATCAGATCGTGGACAACGATCTTTTCATTGGGCGGTACACGCAGACGGACGGAAGGCTTGCGGCCTTCCGCTTCATATTTTGCAATCTGTTCCGGCGTCAGTTCCCTGCATTTTCCCATATACCGGGGCATCTTTCCTTCTTTCAGAAGACTTTGCCGCTCTTCCTCCAGTTCTTCCGGCGTACAGTAACAATAGTAGGCTTTCCCTTCCGCCAATAACTGGTCTGTATATTTTTTGTAAATATCCAGCCGTTCCATCTGACGGTACGGGCCGTACGGGCCTCCCACGTCAACGCCTTCATCCCAGTCCATGCCCAGCCATCTTAATGAGTTTTTAATATTTTCCTCAGATTCCGGCGTAGAGCGTTTCCGGTCCGTATCTTCAATACGAAGAACCATCTTGCCGCCCAGTTTTCTGGCCAGCAGCCAGTTAAACAAAGCGCTCCGGGCGCCGCCGATATGGAACGGCCCCGTCGGGCTTGGTGCAAAGCGTACACGAATTTCCTGTGACATTGAAAATCCCTCCAAAAATGATATTCAAACTTTTTCTATATTTATTTACTATATTAGTAATCTGTTATAAGCCTTATGCAGACAGCCTGACAGAAAACGTACCCGGCTGTCGTAACTTACATCGCAAAAGCCACGCAGACCTCAGGCCCTTATGATACTGGCCACTGCCTCGGCAGCAATACCTTCGCCTCTTCCGGTAAAGCCGAGTTTTTCCGTAGTCGTCGCTTTTATATTCACCGCATCTTCCGTTACGCCCAGGTCACTCGCGACCAGTGCCCGCATAGTTGCAATAAACGGCGCCAATTTCGGCCGCTGCGCAATAATGGTTACGTCTACATTATTGACCTGCCAGCCGTCTTTCTTCAGCAGCTCAACAACCGAACGCAAAAGACAGCGGCTGTCAGCGCCTTCAAATCTGACATCGGTATCAGGAAAATGTTTTCCTATATCCCCCTTGCCTGCCGCGCCCAGCAATGCATCCATCAGCGCGTGCAGCGCCACATCCGCATCACTGTGTCCCAACAGGCCCTTTTCATACGGTATCTGTACACCCGCCAGAATCAGAGGCCTGTTCTCCACAAGAGCGTGAACATCAAAACCGGTTCCTATCCGAAACTGCATTAAAAATCACCTTGATTCGAAATTATTTATACAAAGTCCTTTAAACGAAAAGCAAACACTGCAGGAGACACAGCTTAAATGAGTTTGTTTGCTGACAGAGCAGATGAATTAAGCAGTGTTGCCTTTATTCTTTTCCAAAATCTTCTCTGCCAACAGCAGGTCCTCCGGCGTTGTCACCTTAATATTCTCATAATCTCCTTCCGCTACCGCCACCGGATGACCAACAGCCTCTACCAGTGAAGCATCATCTGTTACCGCAAACGGATGCTCTTTTAAAAACGCATAGCCCCTCCGTAACACATTGATCTCAAAAATCTGGGGGGTCTGCACGGCGCATAACGAAGACCTGTCCGGGGTGGAAACAACAAAGCCGCGGGAATCTGTGATCTTTACCGTATCTTTCATGGGTACTGCCGCAATCGCCGCGCCACATTCTTTTGCTTTTGCAAAAGTACGGGAAAAAACTGCCGGTCCCGCAAACGGCCGGGCGCCGTCATGCACAGCCACATAACCTTCTGCATCGGTTATCAGCGCAAGCCCATTGGCAACCGAATCCTGCCGTTCTTTTCCCCCCGCCGTAACCTGACAGGAAAGCCAGGGAAAATAATCAGGCTGGTATTCCCGGAGCATCTTTTCCGTATCTTCAATCTCCCCGGCGCCCACAACAACAATGGCACGTCGTACCAACTGTGTCTCTGACAGCATTTTCAGACACAGAACCAGCAACGGGATCCCACCGACTGTAACAAATGCTTTATTTTTACCCAGCCCCATGCGCCTGCCTGCCCCGGCGGCGGGGACGATCACGGTCAGCAACTCTTTCATTTTCCCTCCGCAGCGGCTAGCACATCACGCACTTCGTGATTCTTTGGTACCTTTGCAAAAATCATCCGCCCGGCAGAAGTCTGCAGCACAGAAGTAACAGCCACGCGAATCTTGTTTCCAATATATTTGCGGCCACCTTCTACGACGATCATCGTGCCGTCCTGCAGATAGGCAATTGCCTGTCCGCTTTCTTTTCCTTCCCGAAGCAGGTACGCCGTCATCTCTTCCCCCGGAATGACTACCGGTTTCACCGCATTGGCCAGATCGTTGATATTCAGCACCTGGATTCCCTGAATAGACGCAACCTTATTCAGGTTAAAATCATTAGTTACAATGACAGAACCCGTGTCCTTTGCAAGGGCAATCAGTTTGCTGTCAACATCCTGATATATTTCATATTCCAAATCCTTAACAATAACAACATGACGGAACATTTCCTGCAGTTCATGGATCAGGTCAAGTCCCCGCCGGCCTTTTGCGCGCTTCAGATTGTCTGAAGAATCCGAAAGACGCTGCAATTCATCCAGAACAAAATGGGGAATTACAAGATTGCCTTCCAAAAAACCTGTTTTCAAAATATCCGCAATGCGTCCGTCAATGATTACACTGGTGTCCAGAAGTTTGTTGGACGACACCAGCGTAGCAGGCACAGAATCCGTACCAACCACGGTCTCTTCCTGCAAAACCTGTTCTGTTTCTTCCCCATTACCGGAAAAATCTGTTCCCGGATGCCGGGAACGGTAAAACAACCCCAGAATATCTTTGCTTTTGTACAAGGCAACTTTCGCGCCCGTTAACGCCAAAACGATACTTAAAATAATCGGGATATAGGAACCTATAATCGGGAGACGCGAAAACGGGGCGCCGATCAGGTTAGCGAGAATCAGACCCACCAATACGCCAATCAGCGAAACAATGATATCAGCAGAAGGTGCTTTGGCAAGTACGGAAGCTACAATTTCCGAATACTTCAAAAGATACTTGATCAGGAAAGGCGTAATAATCCAGCCGATCCAGCTGAAAAACAGTACGCTTAAAATAGCAAAGAACCAGTGAATATAAGAATAACCCAACAACCCTTTGGAATGGACGTTATAGCCGATAAGAATAGAAATTTGCGGAAGCAGCTGTTCCATAAGTATAAGTCCGGTGACAGTTA
The DNA here is from genome assembly GCF_056977735.1 of Succiniclasticum sp. Classification (NCBI taxonomy): domain Bacteria; kingdom Bacillati; phylum Bacillota; class Negativicutes; order Acidaminococcales; family Acidaminococcaceae; genus Succiniclasticum; species Succiniclasticum sp. The sequence goes on along the minus strand of NZ_DBMCWA010000001.1, from coordinate 134,552 downwards.
AAACCACGGCTATAGCGGCAGTGAGTATTCTTCGCAGCATGGTCATCCTCCTTTCTTCAAAAGTCATATACATATGAAAAGATAATACTACTCCATCATACTTATTTTTATATTTTACTACAAATTCCAATTTTATAACAGTATGCAGATGTTTTTTTCACAAAAAAAATGCCAGAATCTCCGTTCTGACATTATAATTGAAGACCTGAATGTATTTTTTGCCGGCGCTCATGCTATATTCAGCGCTTTATCAATCCATTTTTCCGCAGACTCTATATTGCTGTTCCTGACGATCATTATCTCACTGGCCAGAATCTGCCGGGCATTCCCCAGCAGGCGGCGCTCTCCCGTAGAAAGGCGTTTTTCTTTATCCTGACGCGCCAGGATACTGATTACCTCTGCCAAATCCAAAACATCCCCGCTTTTCATTTTATCAATATAAATGGTAAAACGGCGGTTCCATGTAATGCTCTTCAGGTTATTGGCCACTTCCGTTTCCAGTACCTTTTTAATTTCTTTCATCTTTTTTTGAGGAATAATCGGGCGCAAGCCAACCTTTTCCAGATTACAGACGGGAATACGCACTTTCATATTACCCAGGAACATGGTAAGCACTAAATATTTTGTTGGCTGCTCTTCGTACATCCGCTCTTCTATGGCTTCTATCTGCCCCGCACCGTGCATCGGATATACTACTTTGTCACCAATTGAGAACATTGGCAACCTCCATACAGAACACCGGGAAATGCTATAAATACTTTCGTGTATCAAAGCATATTGAATACATATACATTATAGCATGATTTTTTACAGCCGTCAAAGTTTTTTATTATACATCAGTGTCTGTATACTGTCAACACTATTTTACTTTAGAGTGCAAAAATTATTCAAGCATGGCGCGTATCGCCTCTTCAACGCTTTTTACCCTGATTATTTTTCCTTTAAAATCCGCCGGCATATGCAGCCTGGCATCAGGCACTACAAACTTCACAAAGCCCAGCTTTGCCGCATCGGCAATACGGCGTTCCATGGCAGGCACGCGCCGCACTTCCCCGGTAAGTCCAACTTCTCCGAAAATTACCGTTCCGGCAGAAACCGGACGGTTCCGGTAACTGGAAAACAGAGCCGCCAGCACAGGAAGGTCGGCCGCCGGTTCATTTACCCTGATACCGCCTACCACATTCACATAGGCGTCATAGGTGCCAAAATCCAGTCCCATCCGCCGTTCCAGTATAGCTATCAGCATGTTGACCCGGTTATAGTCAAATCCGACAGCAGTCCGGCGGGGCATTCCGTATGGGGTACGGGCCGCCAGCGCCTGGAACTCTACCATGACAGGCCGGTTTCCTTCCAGACAGCCGCCAATCACCGCACCGGTCACTTCCTGCTCCCTCGCTTCCAGAAACAGTCCCGCCGGATTGGGAACTTCTATCAGCCCCCCCTGCTCCATGGAAAAAATACCGCATTCCTCCGTGGAACCAAAGCGGTTTTTCAGCGCGCGCAGCACACGGTAGGCATAACTGCGGTCGCCCTCAAACTGTAAAACCACATCCACCATATGTTCCAGCAAACGGGGACCGGCAATATTCCCGTCTTTTGTCATGTGCCCGATAATCAGAACCGCAGTTCCGGAAGTTTTGGCGTACTTCAGCAGGCGTGCCGTACACTCCCTCACCTGCCCCACGCTGCCGGCCGCTGTTTCCAGATCGCCGGTATACATCGTCTGGATCGAATCGATGACCAGCAGACCCGGCTTTTCATGTTCAGCCTGCAGGAGAATACTGCCGATTTCCGACGCAGTCATGATTAACAGTGCATCAGTACAGTTCCCCAGGCGCCTGGCGCGCATAGCCGTCTGCTCTTCTGATTCTTCCCCCGATACATACAATACTTTTATCTGTTTCTGGCTGAAGCGCATAGCGGCATCCAGAAGAATCGTGGATTTCCCGATACCGGGATCACCGCTCAGTAAGATCAGGCTGCCGGGAACGATTCCGCCCCCCAACACCCTGTCAAATTCATGGATACCCGTTTCCATACGGTGTACCGGCTTTGCTGCCACACTGCTGATGGTCTTAGGCTTACAGCTTTCATTAAAAGATACATATCCCTGTTCCTTCACTTTTGTTTCCAGCTGTTCCGCAAAAGAATTCCAAGTTCCGCATTCCGGGCATTTTCCCAGCCAGGAAGCTGTCACATACCCGCAATTCTGGCAGACATAACTGACTTTTGCCTTTGCTTTAGCCATAATTCTGTTCCTCTTGTACCGGTATCATGTTTTCCGTTTCAGCCTCTTTCAGACGGGAAAAACTGAAGTCCCCGCCCATCACATCAATCAGAATTTCATCTCCGGCGGTAAAGGTTCTTTCCAGATACAGGTCGGCCAGTTTATCCTCAATTTCTTTTTGCAGAGCCCGGCGCAACGGACGGGCCCCATAGCGGACATCCATCCCGGCCTGCAGCAGTTTATCCCTGGCAGCAGCCGTCATACGCAGGTTCATCCCGGTATCCTGCAGCCGTTTCCTTAGTTCATCCAGCATTCTGTCCACGATCAGTGCCAGTTCTTTCTTGCCCAGCGGGTCAAAGACTACGATCTCATCCAGCCGGTTTAAAAACTCCGGACGGAAAATATCTTTAATTCCCTGTAATACATTCTGTTTCTGATTGCTGACAGCGGTGTCCGCGTCTGCTGCAAACCCGAGGCTGTGTTTATCACTCATCAGCTCCGCACAGGCATTGCTGGTCATCAGGATCACACAGTTTCTGAAATCTACCGTCACGCCCTGCCCGTCAGTCAGGCGTCCGTCTTCCATGATCTGCAGAAGCAGGTTAAAGATATCAGGATGGGCTTTTTCAATTTCATCCAGCAGTACGATGGAATAGGGACGGTGTTTCACTGCGGAAGTCAGACGTCCCCCCTCCTCATAGCCTACATAACCCGGAGGCGCTCCGACCAGACGGGAAGCCGTATGTTTTTCCATATATTCGCTCATGTCAAAACGCAGCAGCGCTCTCTCATCCCCAAAGAGATTTTCTGCCAGTGCTTTTGCCAGTTCCGTTTTGCCAACACCTGTAGGGCCAAGGAACAGGAACGACCCAACTGGCCTGCGCGGGTCTTTCAACCCGGCACGGGCACGCCGGACTGCCTGGGCTACGGCCTTTACCGCGGTATTCTGACCGACGATGCGCTCATGAAGGGCCTTTTCCAACTGCAGTAAGCTGCTGGATTCCGCCGCATTCAGCCGGGTAAGCGGTATATTGGTCCACTGGGAAATAATATGGCGTACCGTATCTGAATCCACCACCGGATCCCCTGTCTCCCCGGAATAATCCCTGGTACTGTGCAGCCTGACGGATGCGCAGGCCTCATCCAATATATCAATTGCTTTGTCAGGCAGATTTCTGTCCGTAAGGTACCGGTCTGATAATTTTACAGCGGCTTCCAGCGCTTCTTCCGTCACATGGACATGATGATATCGTTCGTAGCGCCCGCACAGACGACTTAAAATCTTCAGTGCGGTTTCCGTATCCGGCGCGTCTATCCGAACCGGCTGGAACCGCCTTTCCAATGCCGCATCCTTTTCCACGCTCTTGCGGTAATCTTCCAATGTGGTAGCGCCGATTACATGAAGCTCTCCTCTCGCCAGGGCAGGCTTGATGATATTCGCAATATTCATTGTACCGTCGCCGCCGTTCATCAGCATCTGCAGTTCATCCATAAACAGAATGATACGGGGGCAGTGTTTGACAGCCTCAATAATATTCCGCAGCCGTTCTTCCAGTTCCCCCCTGTACTTGGCTCCGGCTACGACGTAGCCCAATTCAAGGGAAAAGATGATTTTATCACGTAAAAACTCCGGTACTTCCTGGTTCGCGATCCGCTGCGCCAGACCTTCGGCAATTGCCGTTTTCCCAACGCCGGACTCCCCGATCAGGACCGGATTATTCTTGGTACGGCGGCATAAGATCCGCATCACATGCTCCAGTTCCCTTTCCCGGCCAAGCATCGGATCCAGTTTATCCTGGGCAGCCAGTTCATTCAGGTTACGCCCGAATCCTTTCAGCAGTTTTAGGGCTTTCTTCATTTCCGCTTCAGCTTTTTCCTTTTTTGCCTGCGATTTGAATTTATTCTTTTCCGGCAGGGAATGAGTCTGGATAAATTCTTCATGCATCATGACCTGCACACGGTTCATATCAATATTAAAACGCGCCAGGACACGGGACGCAACACAGCCTTCCGTTGCCAGAAGTCCCAACAGGATATGCCCTGATCCAATCAGGTACAGACCGTCCGCATCCGAAAACGATTTGGCGTAATGCAGGGCAGTTGACGCATTCTTTGTATAGGTGACAGGGTTCGCACCTTCCGCGGTTTTCCCCATCCAGGTTTCCAATTCCCCTAACAATGTGTATTTGTCTACGCCGCAACGCAGCAAAAGGTGTGCTGCCTGACTATCCGGTTCCTGCAGCATGGCCCATAAAATATGTTCCGTGCCGATTTCTTCCTGCTGGCGCTGGTTCGCCGTACGGCGCGCAGCTGCCAGGACCCTTTCCCCTAACTCGGTATAGAAATGATCTTTTTGCCCGGCTGCATCTTCATAATAATTATTTTCTGCCAGTCTGCGTAACGGCTTGAAAATTTCTTCCAGTATATTGCGGGCTCCTTCTCCTTTTTGTCCGGCTAAAACCCCTTCCGCCGCAAACTCCCGGGCGCAGGATTCACAAAGCCATTTACTGACCCTGGTATCATTGACTACACAGACTACATTTACCGTGGCTTCCCGTTTGCCACACCGTTCACATAACATCATATCCTCCCTGCCGGGAAAAACACTGTCCCGGCACACGATCCTTCACTCTGTTTTCCTTTTGTCAGCCTGCATCCACCATGCGTTGCACCGCCTGGCGGAGAACATGGCGTTTTTCCCGTTCCGGGATATCCATAATTCCCATCAGATAATGCAGCAGTTCAAATTCCCTGTCGGTCAGCATACGGTTTTCATGCCAGTAATGCAGGATTTCATCCACAGTCGGTTCCTCCTGCTGTTCTTCTACCGGCAATATCCTGACGATGCGGATAAAGCCTCCGCTGCCACGGCGTGATTCCACCAGATAACCTTTTTCCGGTGTAAAGCGCGTGCTCAATACATAACTGATCTGGGACGGCGCACATGACAACCGGTCCGCCAGTTCATTGCGCTGTACCAATACTGTATTCTTGCTCGCTGCCAGTAATTGTCCTACAATAAAGCTTTCTATCGCGTCTGCCATGTTTTTCATAATTTAACCTGCTTTCTGATTTACTGCCTGTTTGCATTTCTGGCACAGGGTAACAAATACTTTTTCCGTCCAAAAAAAATCTTTATAATCAAATTCCCAGTATATTGTTATATATGATATTATATTTGACTTTTTGACTTTACGCAAGTATCTTCCTCATAAATTCACAAACTCTTTGCAGAACTATATGAAATGTTACAAAAATGACAGATTAAAACAGACAAATAAAAAACCAGCAGGGGAAAGACTTTGCAAAACCGTGCCCGTTTGCTATTTCATAGACTCATTCGCCTGTGGCTTCGAAACTCGGGGCTTCGCCCCTCAGACAGTCTCGCCACAACGGCGAATTTCATCGTATGAAATTACGCAAACGCTCACGACGTTTTGCGCAGTTCTTCTCCCTGCTGGTTATTTCAACTTATCTTTTACAATATAACTTGTGTATCAAGTCCTTTGTTCTATATTCTAATTTATGCTTTGGCAAGCTCCGCTTTCATGATGCGCTTGTAAGCTTCCACTCCGGGCTGGTCGTAAGCATCAACGTCCGCCAATTCGCCTTCGTACGCGATGCTGTACATCAGGAACATGAGCAGCTGTCCCACATAACGGGGTGCCAGTTCTGGCAGTACATAACGGGCGTTCAACCGTCCGTCTTCCGTCAGGGCCGTTTCGTTGGCCTTCAGCGCAGCCTGCAACAGTACATTCATTTCCTTCCCCGCATACAGCGCAAATGCTTTTTCCTGCGGGAACGGATTCGTTACGGTAATGCTTTCCGCCGGTTTGGCAACTTCCAAAAACTGGATCACTTTATTGCGCTTCCCGTCCTGATGCTGCTGGGTCATGGAATGCATATCGGTCGTTCCTACCGCTACCACCGGCGTCCTTCCGTAAAACGCAGTCTTCCCGTTGCGGTCCAGCCGTTTTCCCAGCGATTCCGCCAGCAACTGCACATACCAGGCTCCCAGGCACTGGAGCGTATCGCCGTACCCCATCAGCACTTCAATATCCGCTCCCAGCTTTTCCGCCGCCAGATATTTCAGAGACGCGTTCAGCAATGCCGGGTTATCCGTGCCCTCTGTGGCAAGGCACAGTTCGGACATTTCCCGGGCACCATCCAGCAACGCGCGGATATCATATCCTAACGCGGCACACATTAAGAGACCCGGATTGCTTAAGATACAGAAACGCCCGCCGATTCCTTCCGGAATGCTGTAAGCCGGCCAGTTGTTTTCCTGCGCCAGCCGGTACAGCAGCGATTCCTTCGCATCCAGGCCAGTCACTGCCGTCACATCTACGGTAAACCATTCCGGATGTGACTTCATATAGTTGAGCAACGCGGCAAAGCTTGTCAGCGGTTCCATCGTAGTACCTGATTTGGAAATCGGCACCAGCTGGATATGGAGCGGATGTTTAACATGCTGTGCCTGTAAGGTCAGCTGGCGCATCAGCCCCTGTAAAGCAACTCCGTCTACATTGTTGCCTGCAAAATATATTTGCGGATACCCGTTCCGTTCTTTTTGGGGAAGCTGGTTCCAGTAAGGCTTGGCCGCCAGATCAAAAATAACCTTATCCCCTAAATACGAACCGCCGATCCCGATAAATACGGCTGCATCTACCGTATCTTTCCAGGAAGCCCCCAATTCTTCCAGACGACGTACCGATGCCTCGTCATTGGGATTGCCTTCTGCCAGATAGGCCTGACGGGGAAAATACACATGCTCTGGTGTTCCGTCTTTGGACAGGTGCGCTTTGGAAAAGCCTTCGCTGCGTATGGCCCGGACCGCCTTCGCCGCCTTGTCCATGGCAGGCTGCAATGCCTGCAGCGCTTCTTCGGTAACCCGGCCTTCTCCCACCAGATACCGATACTGGAACTGGAATCCATCCCTGATTCCGATACTACCAGTCAAATCCATCCTCTCTCCCTCCAATTCTTTCAGACAATTTATCATTATTCCAGATATGATTATTCTTTAACGTAAATTTTCGACCGAACCACAAAACGCCAACCCGGTAACTGTTACAGCACCTGCCTCTTTCAATACAGATGCAGCTGCCGAAAATGTGGCGCCCGTCGTAAAAATGTCATCCACCAGCATGACAGATTTACCACGGACATTTCCCGTCACCGCAAAACAATTCTGCAGATTCCGTCTTCGTTCTTCCGGAGATAACCCATACATCGGCAGCGTTCTCCGTGTACGGCATAGAATCTGCCCCCATTTCCCTCCAAACTCCTGCGCTCTTTCGGAAAATAGTTCTGCAGGCAAATCAAATCCGCGCTCCCGCAGCCGGACCGGGTCTGTCGGTATTCCGCTCCAGAGCCATATGCTATTTCCTTCACGGTCACTCCGTTTTTGTTCTGCTGTCTGAATTATTATTTTATCTTTATATTCTTTTTCTGCACAGGAACAGGATACTCCTGCCTCTGAAATAAATTTTGTAAGCGTTTTCAGTATGCGACCGTCTGAAAAAAGATTTTCCACATCTTCGGATAACAGACCGGCCAGGTCTTTATTATGGGCAAATTTGATTTTATGAATGGCATCCCTTATATGATTTTCATAAGTGAAAAGAAACATTCCGCCGTCCAGACTGTCAACAGGCGGAAACAATTTCATCTGTAAAAGCCCTTTCCTGCATTCACTGCACAGAAAACCTGTTTCGATTTCCGTTCCACAGCCTGCACAGCAACGCGGAAATATAAATTCTTTTATTAGCTCCAGAAACAGTCTGTTCTCCCTCCTTCCTTACAACTCTCCATTCTCCTGCAGCCGTTCCTTTAACAGGGAATACCGGCGGCGGGTGCGGTCATTGGCAACAGCCGTCTGTAAGGCAGCTTTCGTCCCTACAAGCATGACCTTTTCCCGGGCCCGCGTCACTGCCGTATACAGCAGGTTCCGCTGCAGCATGATGTAATGACCGGGCACCAGCGCCAGTACGATCCGGGAATACTCGCTTCCCTGGGACTTGTGCACGCTCATGGCATAGGCCAGCTGCAGTTCATCTGTCTCCCCTTCTTCATACGTTACGTATTCCCCGTCAGCACGTTCCGGATAGCAGACCCTGACCGTTTTCCCCGCAATATGCACTACCTGACCGATATCGCCGTTATACACGTCCTTCTCATAATTGTTGCGGATCTGCATCACCTTGTCCCCCAGACGGAGGACTACACCGCCTGGCTGCTGGATCTCTTCTTTCCCGGAAGCCGGCGGATTGACACGGGCCTGCAGCAGTTTGTTCAGGTTCTGCACACCACAGGCGCCTTTATGCATCGGAGACAAAATCTGCAGGAACTGCCATCCACCCGTTTCCGTTTCACCGGCATACAAATCTGTAATATACGCCGCCGCCTGTTCTTCATCCGTAAACTCTGTCAGGGAAAAATCACTTTCCGGCACACATTCCGGAAGCATGCCGCGGTTGATGCGGTGTGCATTCCGTACGATCGGGCTGACTTCAGCCTGACGGAATACCTCATGCAGCCGGACCACCGGCATCTTACCGCATTGGATGATATCCTTAAGAACGGACCCGGGCCCTACAGAAGGCAGCTGGTCCACATCTCCTACCAGTATCAGTCTGCAGCCCAGAGGCAGTGCATCCAGCAGGTGATAAAACAGCGAAATATCCAGCATGGAGGCCTCGTCCACAATCACTGCCTGTGCTTCCAGCAAGTCCTCCGCATTCTTGCCAAATTCCCCCGTCACCGTATATTCCAGCAGGCGGTGTACCGTCTGCGCCTTTTCCCCTGCCGCCATTTCCAGCCGCCGGGCAGCCCGGCCGGTGGGCGCTGCCAGTAATACCGTACAGCCGGCCCGTTTCAATACCGAAAGAATGCCTTTTATAATAGTAGTCTTGCCGGTACCGGGACCGCCGGTCAGCGCAAAGACACCAAATTTTAAGGAAGAACGGATGGCCTCCTTTTGGGCATCTGCCAGTTCAATCCCGGCTTCCGCTTCCCATTCTGTGATTATTTTTTCCACATTCACTTTGCCCAGACTGTCCGGATTGTCACGCAACGCACGGAGCATACGGGCTGTACCGGTTTCCGAACGGTACAGGTATTCCGGGTAAATGAATCGCTGTCCGCCCCAGTCTTCCGTCCGGAGCAGGTCGTTGGCAATCATTTTCCGGAAAACCGTTTCCACATCCGCGTACCCAACCTGCAAAATCTGTCCTGTATACCGCAACAGTTCTTCTTCCGGCACACAGGTGTGGCCGCCGGACGCAGCCAGTGTCAGCGCATAACCGATGCCTGCCCGGATCCGTTCTTCCGAAGACGGTTCAAATCCCAGTGACAGGCCGATCCGGTCCGCTGTTTTAAATCCGATCCCATCAATATCCATGATCAGCCGGTACGGATTCGCTTTGATCCGGGTAATCGCCGTATCCCCGTAGGCCAGCTGCAATTTAGCTGCATAATTTCCGCTTACCCCATGCTCTTCCAAAAAAAGCATAATCTCCCGTAAATCAGAAATTGCGTGGTAGGCTTCTCCGATACTTTTTGCTTTTTTCGCACCGATACCGGAAATTTCCGCCAGACGCTCCGGCGCTTTCCCGAGTATTTCCAGCGTATCCCTTCCAAAATGTTCCACGATGCGGGCAGCCATCGCTTTACCGATTCCTTTTACGGCTCCGCTGGCCAGAAAACGTTCAACGCCCTCGGCCGAATTCGGCTTAACCGACTGATAACCGGCCATCACAAACTGACGGCCAAAGCGCGGATGCTGTGTCCAGTTGCCGGATGCCTGCACGGTTTCCCCCAGGAACGGAGACGGGCCCCTGTAGACAGCTGTAACAAGACCCAGGGCAGCGCTCCGGATTCGGAAGACAGAAAATTGTTGATTATCACTTTGAAATACAATTGTTTCAACGGTTCCTTCAATTTTTTCCATGCGATCCCTCAGCATTGTTTATTATGGCTGACACTATTATATCACAAATTTCAACAGACTCATTTCCCAGTAAGTCCGGCCTTTTGACAACCTTGTCTGCCTCTGTTATAATAAACCTGCAAATCAGACTACTTCAAAAGTGGTAGAAAACACGGAACGGACAGGTATATCCCTGTCGGCAGTTTTAAAAAGGAGACTTATTTTGAAAACAGGATTGTTGGTTGCCGCCGATCTGTACGGCTGTGCGGAAGACGCACTGGCACAGAGTGCATTAAAAAGCGTGTTGGAAGAATTTGCTAAAGCTGCCCATATGTATATGCAAAGCATACGGACAGAACAGGAAGATGAATCCAATTACGGTATTTACAGTATTTGTAAGGCCGGTCATATTATTTTACATGTAAATTACGAGAAAGGATTTGTATCTATTGACGGTTTTTCCTGCAGCGAAGAGGCCGATCCGGAAAAACTGGTGCGTGAGCTTTGCCGGTTCCTTTCCCCTGACAAAATGAAGCTTACGTATGTTGACCGGGGCGATTTCGGTAAAAAAGCAGACATGAAACCGCGGCACCGGAACAAATCCCGTAAAATCACCCAAATGCGCAACATGACCAAACGGTTTGGCAAACTTTTGATCAAGCCGAAATCGTTATGATTTTTTCTTTAACAATCTGATATAACTATAATGCAACAGAGCCGGACAGCAGTGTCCGGCTCTGATTTTTTTATCCCAGCTACAGGCTTTTTATATTAAGAAAACACCGATTAATTTGTCTGTGTCTCCTTAATTACCGCGGTAACTCATAAACGCCTGGTCCCCATATTTTACGATAACGTTCCATAAAACGGTACCTTTACGCACGTCCAGCTTGTCAATATTATTGACCTGGGCGCTCCCCTGCACCGGCAAAATCTTTTTATCGTAAATTACATGATGGATATAATACAGCTCCGAATTCTTTACATCAAACTGGACGATGCCCTTCTCATCCGCTACACCTTCCAGTCCTCTTTCTTTCGTAGTATTGTACAGCATAATAACTCCCGGTAAAGGCACATTTTCCCGTGTCATAAACTGAAAGACTATTTTTGCCGTCCCCTGTTTACGGATTTCCTGAGCCGCTTTTACATAACGGTTTTTATAAGGGTTTTCGTCCTTGGACGCAGCGAAGGCAACCATTGACAGCGACACAAGAAATACAGTTAATAAACTTAATAACAGCAACGATCTTTTTTTCATGAGAAAACCTCCCCAAAAATAAACTTTTTACAGAATGCCGGCAAACAGTTTCCGTTCTTCATGACAAAAACCTGCAACACGTATTATAACACAGAACCGGCAAAACTTTATGAAATATATGAAAACTCCTGCGATTATTCGGCAATCTCGCCTAAAATAACCTCGTCCTCTTTCCCTTCTTCCTGCAACGCCACTTCAATGGTCTCACGGCGGGAAGTCGGAACATTCTTCCCCGCGTAATCGGCACGGATCGGCAGTTCCCGGTGTCCGCGGTCAATGAGAACGGCCAGCTGGATCGAATTGGGCCTGCCCATATCAATAATGGCATCCAGGGCAGCACGGATCGTACGTCCGGTATAAAGCACGTCATCCACCAGAATAATATGTTTGCCTGTAATATCAAAATCAATTTCCGTCCCGTGGATTACCGGGTTATACCCCATCGTAGTGAGGTCATCACGGTACAGGGTAATATCCAGTGAACCGGTGGGCACCTTAACATTCTCAATCTTCTCAATCTCATCCGCAATCCTGGCTGCCAACGGTACGCCCCGTGTACGGATGCCAACCAGAGCGACATTCTCCACGCCCCTGTTCTTTTCCGTAATTTCATGAGCGATACGGATCAATGCACGGCGGATGCCGTCCGCATCCATAATCGAAGTTTTTTTAATAATACTCTTCATAGTTTTCACCTCATATTTATATTAACCCAAATTTTTGTCTTTTCATAGTCATTTAAAAAAAAACATTCTGTAAATCCTTAATTAAATTACAGCACAGAGCGAAACATGCGTCACGCCCTGCTGTCAAAACTGTCCGTTATGCAGACGGGTTATAATTTTTTGCAGATCCTCCGGCAGGGGCGCTTCAAAATGCATCGGTTTCCCTGTCCGCGGATGGATAAAATCCAGGGTCTGGGAATGCAGCGCCTGCCCTTTTATGGAAAACGGCGTTTTCATAGGGGAATATTTGGGATCGCCCACCAACGGGTAACCCAGATACTCCATATGCAGACGGATCTGATGGGTGCGCCCGGTCTTTAAACTGCACCTGACCACAGTAAACCGTCCAAACCGTTCCAGCACCTCATATCCCGTAATGGCCTCGCGACCGCCTTCTGCCACAACCGCCATCCGTTTCCGGTCATTTTTATCCCTGTCCATCCGGGTTTTTATCTCACCGGAATCCGTTTTTATATTCCCTCTGACCACACACAGATAGGTACGCTTTGCCGTTTTATCCTGGATCTGTTTTGAAAGAGATACATGCGCCTCGTCATTTTTGGCAACGATCATAATTCCGCTGGTATCTTTATCCAGCCGGTGGACAATGCCGGGCCGAATCACCCCGTTGATTCCCGACAGGTTCTTACAGTGGAACAGTAACGCATTGACCAGGGTGCCTGTATAATGTCCCGGCGCCGGATGCACCACCATACCCCTGGGCTTATTCAGCACGATTACGTCGTCATCTTCATAAAGGATGTCCAGCAGAATATTTTCCGGTTCAGCTTCCAGGGGAATAGGCCTGGGCAATGTGATCTGGAACATTTCGCCCGCTTTGATCCGGTAATTCGGCTTAAGCGTTTTTCTCCCTTTGGAAACACGGCCTTCATCCAGCAAAATCCGGACATGGGAGCGGGTACTTTCCAGGACTTCGGCAAAAAACACATCCGCCCGTTTTCCGGAGTCCGCTGCGTCTGCAGTCACTTCCCGCAGATCTTCCGCATCCTGCGCGGCAACATCCGGCTCCTCCCCTGTGTCATTCCAGACACCGTCAGCAACCGGAGCCTCCGTTTCATTTAATTGTCCAGAAATCCGTTCTGTACCATTCCCCATAAAATCAGTCCTACTCCTGCGCATATGGCAATATCCGCCACGTTAAACACCGGCCAGATACGAAAATCAAAAAAATCGATGACCAGCCCTGTCTGTATCCTGTCCCACAAGTTTCCCAGGGTACCTCCCAGAAACAATGCGGTTCCGCTCCGTATCCGCCACCCTTCAGCCAGTATATCTTTCCGCATCCACCAGATGACAGCAACTGCCGCAACACCGATTACCAGAAAAAAAGCACGGTTATGAGGCAGCATGCCAAACGCGGCGCCCGGGTTCAAAACATATGTTACATGAAAAATATTTTCAAAAACCGGAAAGCTTTCTCCTTCCGCCATTTTTGAAACAACAGCCAGCTTGGTGACCCGGTCCAGGAACAGCACCAGCAGCGATAACCATAATATAATCATAGCGGCTCCCAGAACTCTTTTCAGAAACTGCTGCGAAGGGTTTCCGCAACAGATCCTTATACAGTATTATAACAAAAACCCCGCTGCCTGTCAGCAGGCAACGGGGCAGCTTCGCATAAATCAGTACATAACTTTGTTGGCGATGACCAGCCGCTGGATCTGGTTGGTGCCTTCATAAATCTGCATGATCTTGGCATCACGCATGCGTTTTTCCGCCGGATTTTCCTTGGAGTAACCGTAACCACCCATGATCTGTACGGCATTGGTGGTAACTTCCATCGCAGTATCCGCCGCAAAGCATTTGGCCATGGCAGCTTCCTTGGTGAATACAACACCTTCGTCACGCATAGCGCAGGCACGGTACACCAGCAGGCGGGCCGCATCGATCTTCATAGCCATGTCCGCAACCATTTCCTGGATCATTTCAAAAGAAGCAATGGGCTGGCCAAACTGTTTGCGCTCTTTGGCATAGGCAACCGCAACATCCAGAGCAGCCTGAGCCAGGCCTACGGAAACCGCGCCCACGAACGGACGGGCGGAATCCAGCGTCTGCATGGCAATCCGGAATCCCTGGCCTTCCCGGCCTACCCGGTTTGATTCCGGGATCACAACGTTATCCAGAATCAGTTCACAGGTATTGGAAGGACGGATACCCATCTTATCCTCTTTACGGCCCACTTTGAAACCGGGGGTTCCCTTCGGTACGATAAACGCGGTCAGACCGCGGATACCGCCGTCTTTACGGGTGTTGGCAAAAATCAGGTAAATATCCGCAATACCGCCGTTGGTAATAAAAGCCTTGGTACCGTTTAAGGTATAGGTCTTGTCCTCTTTGTTATGTACGGCACGGGTGGAAACACCGCCTGCATCGGAGCCGGCGCCCGGTTCCGTCAGGGCGAAAGCAGCCAGGCCGCCTTCGTTCAGGATATCGCACCACATGCGTTTCTGTTCATCGTTACCTGCAATCAGAACCGGAGCCGTAGCCAGCGCATTAGCCGCCATAGAAGTCGCTACGCCGGCGCAGCCCTTGCCCAGTTCTTCATACATCATGGCAACGGTCACACTGTCCAGACCCAGTCCACCGTATTCTTCAGGAACGATAACATTCAGCAGCCCCATGTCAGCAGCCATCTTAAACAGTTCCGGACGGGTCGCGTTTTCCGCATCCATCTCACCTGCGATAGGGGTTATTTCCTTTTCAACAAACTCGCGCACCATTTCCTGCAATTCGAGCTGTTCTTCCGTAAATCCAAAATTCATTGTCATCCTCCTAAATACGGTGTCTATTTTTTTATAAATAAAATTATCTCAAAACTGAACGTCCAGTCAACACTTGTTGTATTTTACCACATGTCTACTTATAATACAACAACCCTCTGAAGAAAATTTCACAAAGTTCACAATACAAACAGGTCTCAACGGCAAAACGCACCATTTCCGGGTCCTGTTCCGGTGATTACCATGAATTCACTTGAAGGATCACCGCTTTTAATCAATGATGTTCTGTCTGTAATCGTGATACAACCCATAGAGTTCGTCTTTCAGTTTCTGCATCTCCTGGAATTTCGCGGATACCGCATCGTAATCCCCGGCCTCTATGGCATTTTTAATTTCCGTAAACGTGCTTGTCTCTTTTGCGGAATCTTTCGCCAGTTTATTACGCACGGCCTGTATCTTTTTCCATACAGCATTATCATACGCGGTTCCGTTTCCGGCATCATGCAGTTTTTTCGCAGCCACCACATCGGCCCGGACTTCCGGAATCAGCCGGTTCAGCAGTTCCGTCTTCCAGCGGATCATAGCGCCTTCCGCGAAGGAACGGATCACTGCTTCGTCGAAGATGCCGCCTTCCATGATAACCTTCTTCTTTTCCGGATATTTTTCCCAGTTCCGGATATTTTCCCACACGGTAGCAGGCGGCTCGCCAAAGAGCTTGGCACGTTCTTCCGCCGTAAAGTCTTCAAACACATCGGCTTCGGTACGGTATTCCCTGTCTTTTTCCAGATAGAAGCCCTTCTGTCCGGCCTTTTTGGAAATTTCCTTTTCCAGCTGGGCCAGGGATTTCTTACTGGTCACACAGGCTTTGATGCCGTCCAGGGCGCCCAGATAGAACGCCGCGATGGCGATATAGGTATTGGTATAGGGGTTCGGGGAACGCATCTCGATGCGGGTCGCCAGCGGATTGTCCAGATCGCGGATCAGGCCGGCCAGGATGGTACGGTTCCGGGACGGGATGTCCGGGGCAAGGCCCAGGGACGTCACGATGCACACCGGCGCCTCAAAGCCCGGTTTCAGCCGGTTAAAGGCATCTGTGGTGGCAGAGATGAAGGGATTGATGGCTTCATAGTTCTTCATAATGCCCATCACAGCGCCATACCCTACCGCGGACAGGAAATCCTTATGCATATCCGCCGGGGCAAACAGATTGACCACCTTGCCGTTTTTCAGTTTGGCCGCAATGCCCACATGGGTATGTTCGCCGCTGCCGGCCACGCCGGGGATCGGTTTCGCCTGGAAGGAAATGTCCAGACCGTTCTGGCGGAACACTTCCTTGACGACGATGCGGGCCAGTATTTCATTGTCGGCCGTCTGCAGGCCCACATTATATTTCCAGTCCACTTCCATCTGTTCGTTGATATGGGTCATATGGCCGGAGGAATCGATCTGGCCTTTGACGCCGCCGCATTCTTTATGTCCCATTTCCGGTTCCAGTCCGTACAGTTCCAGCATCTCAATGGTCTGTTCCAGTGCCGTACGCACGTTGCCCCGGGTACGCTGCCAGTACATCTCCTGCATCACCTGGGAGGAAGATAAAGCTTCGATGGGAGAATTTTCACGGGGCGATTTCACCCAGAATTCCAATTCGGTAGCCGTAGTGAAAATCAGATGGTCGATCTCGTTTACATCAATATTCTCCAGCCCCGGGATATGCGGATATTTTTTCATCAGGGCCAGCAGTTCAGTTTCCACATACTGCAGGGACTTCTTCAAAATAGAACGAGAATCCACATAGTCCCCGTTATGGGTCAGGAAGCAGGGCATGCGGAGCGTGCCTACCATGCGTCCCTTTTCATCAAAATGTTCGTAGTTGTAATCCACGTACCAGTTTACATCCCGGTCCACTTCCATATCCACACGGGCATCGTTCAGGGTGGCGATGCCGGGCAGCACCACGGAGGAACCGTCTGTTTGGGCAGCGCTGCCGGTGAGGAATTTATCAATGTCATGCAAAAAAATATTGACCGGGATCTTTTCGTCCGTATCGTTTCCTGCCAGGTCCACGCCCATCAGGGAAACAAACTGTACCTCTTTATGGTCGGCCAATAACTGCAGTAAGGTTTCTTTTGTCTGTTGTGAAGGTTTAATCACATAAAGCAATTCATTTTTTCCCATGAAATTCCGGCTGTAAGCCGCTTCCCCCCTTTGTGCTGTCTGATAAAACAATAAAATTCACAATATAATTTATTTTATCAAATACATTCATAAATGTCTATAAAAGCCGGCGGCAAAGCTGTGTATACATTTTTACCGGGCCTACTCTGTTTCAAAGTTCGCAATTATTTCCAAAAACAGCTTTTGAAGCAGAACAAAACAGACCGGCCGCAAACTCATCCCGCGCACAATATGGCAATAATTTCTTCCAGACGGTCATACTGCCGTCCCCCCAGGCTGATTTCTTCCACCATCGTATCCAGCGCCTGAATACCGTTGCGCAGACGGGTCTCGCTGAACCGGGCTCCTTCTTTCTGCCACATGGAAATCAGAAATGGCGCCTTGTGGGATTCCGCCGCGATCTGACTGGCGGAACGCCCCAGCCGTTCCCCTTCCTTTACCATCAGTATGCTGCGCAGATGGGTCAGCAGTTTGGCCGCTAACAGAGGCATATACGTATTTTTCTTTTGTTCCTCTGCCAGCAGCTGCAACGCCAGTACTGTATTTTTGGCCGTGATGGCATTGTATAGAGCAAATACCCCAATCTCCGGCAATGAGGAGAACAGCAGATCCACATCTGCCGCAGTCCAGCTTTTCCGGTCTCCCGCATACACGGCAATCTTTTCCACCTCTGCCGCCAGCAGCTGCAAGGGCGGATTGTCCACGGTCGCCAGATATTCCTGGATGCGCTGCACCGCGCCCCGGTCCAGACGTCCGCCCCGCTGTTCTGCCTGCCGGGCCAGCCAGGCCGGCAGATACCGGGAGTCCACGGGAGAACAGTCCACAAACACCGTTTCCTTCTGTAAGAACTTCGTAAATTTTTGGCGCCCGTCCATCTTTTCCGCCTGCAGGATCACGGTACAGAAGTCCGGCACATCCCCCAGCAGTTTCTGGAACTGTTCCTGCCTGGACAGGCTCGATTCCTTTGCCTTTTCTTTCGCTTTCCCTTTCCCGCCGGACTTTGGTTTTTTCCCTTCCGCTTCCGCCTTGGGAGTCAGCAGCTCTTTATCCGTAACGAGGATGACCGTCCTGCCACTGAAAAACGGATAGGTGTTGATCAGCGTGTCCAGCTTTTTCATATCCGTTTTTTCTTCAAACACCGTGATATCCCGGCTGTCCGGCGGCGTATCCGTGAAGATGGCGTCCAGCAGGGTGCGGCGGACCAGGTCGCGGTAATAGGGTTCTTCCCCCACGATGCAGACCACGTTGGGAATGGTTCCGTTTTCAATTTGTTTTATAAATACGTCCGGGGCCAGGCCGGAGGATTTTGGTTTCATGGTGCAATTCTCCAATGAATAATATGTTTTATTATATCATGAACGTTGCTGAATTAAAATTGGTTTTCGTGATAACGGCAGCTGTACCAGTGCATTTGGTCATTAGTAAAAACAATCTTGATCGCGCCCAGTTCGTCCGTCCGCAGTGGGATGATATTACTGGAAGCCAGGCGTTCCAGCGTGCCCTGTGCCGGATGACCGTAACGGTTGTGTTTTCCACAGGAGATTATACCAAATCGCGGTTTAATATGGTCAAGGAAATGCGGGGAGGATGAGGTTTCCGAACCGTGATGGCTGACTTTCAGCACGTCTGCCGGGCGCAGTAATGACATGGCGTTTTCTTCCGTGTCCCTGTCGGCGTCTCCTGTAAACACCAGGGAATGCCCCTCGCAAAACAGCTGCAGGATTAACGAAGAAGCATTGGTTTCTGTCGCAGCGGCAGAAGATTTTCCCGAAGACGCAGAAGCAACTACGATCCTGCAGTCTCCCACGTTCCACTGTTCGCCTTTTTGCAGTTTGTATACGTTTGCCTTATGGTCCACAATTTTCAGCAACGCCTGCACAGCAACCGATTTTTCTGCGCCGGCGCCTAAAAACACATTCTTTACCGGCATCCTGGCTGCCAAACCGGCCGCGCCCCCGGCATGATCATGGTCGCCGTGGCTCAGGCACAGGGCATCGATCTGTTTCACACCGAGGTAACGCAGATATGGCAGCAGCACCATACGGGAAATATCCGCCCCGCCCTGCAGGCCGCCCGTATCGATCAGGATGTTCTTTCCCGCCGGTGTCCGGATCAGTGCCGCGTCGCCCTGTCCCACATCTATAAAGTGAACAGTTAAATGCTGAGGCAGAAGATAACGTGTAACACTAATCAGGAAGAAGATACAAAACATGACCCCAAGCCAGCGTTTCCGCTGCCGGGAAGACAGGCGGCTGCACAATCCCAGATCAAAAAAGGCTGCGATAAACCCTATATAACAGAAATACTGCACCTTGTTCCACCCGGCAACATCCACTGTAGCAAAGGGTAAGTCCGCTAACAGTTTTCCCGCGGCAACTGCACCCTGCAGCAGATGTTCCGCGACAGCAAAGGGAAAGCCGGCAATCATCGCAAACATAGTACCACCCTGTTGCGTATCACCGGCAAAAGAAACGAAAAGACCATACAACATGCTTCCTGCGGATCCCAAAAATAATACGCAGAGTCCTGCCAGAAATAACAGCACCGCCAGTTCCAGCGCCGGAAGCAAAAGGAGGTTGCTGACCAGCCCGATCAGGGAGACTCGGTGAAAATAATACACGGAAAATGGAAAAGAAAAAATCTGGGCCGTCAGCGTCACGCCCAGCACCGTCCGGAGCCAGTCCGGCAAATTCCCCGGAATGCGCGCAGTCACTTTCGGTCCCGCCAGCAATAATCCCGCAGTGGTCGCGAAGGAAAGCTGAAAGCTGATATCGAACAGCCAGAAAGGATTTGCCAGCAGCAGAATCCAGGCTGTCAGCAATAATAAACGGACACTGTCCGCCTTCAGTTTTTGGCTGCGGCCCCAGAGCAGAACGCAGGCCATGGCCACGGCGCGCAGCACCGCAGGCAGCAAACCGCAGAGCAGCGCATACAATGCCAAAAACAACTGTATAAAAACGATGCCCGTTTTTCCGGCCGGACGCAGCAGGGCCTGCAGTATCAGCACCAACACGGCCACATGGGTTCCGGATACAGCCAGCAGATGCGCTATGCCGTTATCCCGGAACACGTCCGCCTCTTCCGGCGCCACGTCCTGATACCCGCCCAGCACCATCCCCGGCAAAATCGCGCCCGTGCCGGTATGCAGCTGCACAAGAGCTTTTTCCCGTACCTTCTGTGCAAGAGCCGTACACCGGAACCGCAGCGGGAGCGGTTCTCCCAGTTCCTGTATCTGGGTGGGCGAAACGGTCAGATTGCCATGGATTCCTTTAATTATATTAAAAAGATAGCCGTCGTACGTTCCCGGATTGCACAGAAAAACCGGTTCCTGCAAAATACCCTTCACTCCGATTCTTCCGGACCGCAGCTTCCGCATGACCAGGTCAGCATTTTGGGGATCCGTTTTCACAAAAATCCTCACCTTGCCATGCAGGGGATACGCTGCCGCAAATACTGCACTGATGCCCAGCTCTTTTCTGCGTATGCTTTCCGGTTCTACGGCGCCCTGCAGGATGACCTGCTTTCCGGAAAATGCCTGCCATCTCTTTTGTGTTTCCATCTTTCCCGTCCCTGCCAGAAATCCGCCCGACAAAACAAGAACACAGCAAAGCCCGCACAGCAGATACTCTTTCTTACATTTTTTGTACAAACAGCTTACTATAAAAAGAAAAATCATTCCGGAACAACACCAGAACGCTTTTTGCATTTCGTAAAACGATAAAACATCTCCCAGGCAAAACAGGAAAAACGCCAGGAGCAGCCAGTAGGTGAACAAATGCCATCCCCTTTCTGTGTATATAACATATAACTAAATTTATAACTACATTTAGAACTATATGACCTTTCAATGATTACTGTCTTATAACACCAGATAAGGTTTCATCTTCGCGAATTTTGCCGGGCCGATGCCGGGGATTTTCATTACATCTTCCACACACTGAAACCCCTGCCGGTTACGGAAGGAAATGATACGCCGGGCCGTCGCCTCCCCCACTCCGGGAAGCCGGGCAAGCTCCGTTTCCGATGCAGAATTCAGGCTGATCAGCATTTCCCCGGAAATACTCTTGTACGAACCATGATTCTGATTTGAATCCGCCACATTTGTTGGATCGCCCGCCTGATTTGAAACGTTGACCATAGCATTTTCTTCCATTTTCTTTTTCATTCTTGCTTTGGAAAGCCGCGGCACTTTGATATGCCCGCCATCCTTGCACAACTGGGCCAGGTTAACCCTGTCCATGTCCGCTTCTTCTGTCACGCCGCCTGCCAGTTCGATGACCTGCTTAGCCCGACAGCCTTTTGGCACTTCATAAAGCCCCGGTTTCGCCACCGCTCCGCTGACACACACTGTGATTTTAATTTCCTGTACCTGTTCCACGACTGGCTGTTCCGCCAGCTTCTGCACCTGCCGGTCCGCTTCTTCATTATTATTACCGTTCCACCAGGAAGCGGCGCTGCACAGGGCCACGCTGGTACAAAGAAGACCAAGTTTTTGCAACGTTCGTTTTTCCATTATAATCCGTCCTTTCTATAGAAAAATGATGATTAAGTTCAGGAAGAGAAATTGTAAAACCGTACACGATTACTATTCCATTGATTCATTCGCCTGTGGCTTCGAAACTCGGGCTGCGCCCTCAGACAGTCTCGCCACGACGGCGAATTTCATCTAATGGAATTACGTAATCGCTTCCGATGTTTTACTTCTTTCTCTTCCTGAACTTCATACTACAATTTTTTTACAACAAAAAGACGAATGGAATTTCTGCAACATACTGTTTCCGGTATGCCGATACAGAAATTCCATTCGCCTTATTTTATTACGTGAAAAAATATTCAAAACCACTGTGTGCCTCTTTTTCCCTTTACCCATCCTGCCCATGAAGAGAAGGTACTGACGCCACGCAACCGTTTGCGCAGGAATCTGATACCGCTTCCCGTCATCAGCAAAATCGGTAAAGAACAAAAGTGTGCAGGGAGACGCTCCACGACCGGCGTCTCCCTTATTTCATTTTAATTCAAAACTATTTTACAACAATATTTACCAGACGGCCCGGCACCGCGATTACTTTACGGACCGTTCCGTCGCCGATCAGGGATTTGATCCGCTCATCGGCCAGGGCCACTTTTTCCAGTTCCTCTTTGGATGCTTCGGAGGGCACCACCAGACGGCCCCGCACTTTGCCGTTGATCTGCAGCACGATTTCCACATTGTCAACTTTCAGCGCCGCTTCATCGTAAGCCGGCCAGGACTGATCGTGAACGCTGGTGTTCTCATCGATTACGCCATGCCACAGTTCTTCCGCCACATGAGGCACAAAGGGAGCCAGCAGCAGCAGCAGGTCTTTTACGATCTCGTAAACCAGGCCTGCGTTGTATTCCTTCTTGGCGTCTTTATAGGCATACATGGCATTCACCAGTTCCATGAGGGAGCTGATGGCCGTATTGAAATTGAAACGCTGTTCAATATCTTCCGTAACTTTTTTAATAGATGCATTCAGGACACGGCGCAGTTCCTTATCCGCTTCGTCCAGACCTGCAACATCGCAGGAAGCGGCTTTCTGCGCCACAACATCTTTGTAATGCCAGATGATACGCCATACGCGGTTCAGGAAACGGAAGCTGCCTTCCACGCCCTGGTCGCTCCATTCCAGTTCGCGTTCCGGGGGAGCGGCGAACAGGATGAACAGGCGGGCCGTATCGGCGCCGTATTTTTCCAGAATTTCTTCCGGGGAAACCACGTTGCCTAGGGATTTACTCATCTTGGCCCCGTCTTTGATGACCATGCCCTGGGTCAGCAGGTTGGTGAAGGGTTCATCGTAATCCACCATGCCCGCGTCACGCAGCACTTTTAAGAAGAAGCGGGAGTACAGCAGATGGAGAATGGCATGTTCGATGCCGCCGATATACTGATCTACCGGACCCCAGTAAGCATTGGCTTCTTTGGCAAAGGGAGCCTTGTCGTTCTTCGGGTCAGTATAACGCAGATAGTACCAGGAAGAACACAGGAAGGTGTCCATGGTATCCGTTTCCCGGGTAGCATCCGCGCCGCACTTCGGGCACTTGCAATGCAGGAAGCTCTCGCTGGTAGCCAGCGGGGACTTGGCGCCGGCGTCAAATTTTACATCTTCCGGCAGCATGACAGGCAGCTCTTCTTCCGGTACCAGCACTTCGCCGCAGTTAGGGCAGTAAATGATAGGAATGGGAGCGCCCCAGTAACGCTGGCGGGAGATCAGCCAGTCGCGGAGGCGGTAATTGATGCGGCGTTTGCCAGCGCCGATGCGCTCGATCTCATCGCTGACAGCAGACATGGCTTCCGTATTGGTCATGCCGTCGAACTTGCCGCTGTTCACCATGATGCCGTCTTCTTCGTAGGCATCCGTCATATCTTCCAGCTTCAGTTCTTTGTCTTTCGGCTGGATGACCAGGATCTTGGGAATATTGTATTTTGTAGCGAACTGCCAGTCACGGGAATCGTGGGTCGGCACGCCCATAACCGCGCCGGTACCGTAATCAAACAGAACATAGTTGGTGATCCAGATCTGCACCGTGTGTCCGGTCAGGGGATGCACGCAGTCAAAACCCGTGTACATGCCCAGCTTTTCGCTGGTGCTGGAAGTACGCTCGATATCGCTGGTGTTGCGTACTTTATCACAGAACTCACGCAGCTCTGCCTCACGGGGATTGCCCTGCAGCATTTTTTCTACAATGGGATGCTCCGGCGGAACCACCACAAAGGTAACGCCCTGGATGGTGTCCGGACGGGTGGTGTAAACCGGCAGTTTTTCGTTCAGCGCCGGCACGTCAAAGCTGAATTCCAGACCTTCGCTGCGGCCGATCCAGTTTTCCTGCATTACCTTAACGCGTTCCGGCCAGCCGGGAATCTTTTCCAGATCCTTTAGCAGTTCGTCCGCGTAATCGGTAATCTTGAAGAACCACTGGCTCAGCTGTTTCTTGTGCACTTCATGCTTGCAGCGCCAGCATTTTCCGTCTTCTACCTGCTCGTTGGCCAGCACCGTGTTGCAGTGGTCGCACCAGTTTACGGAAGAATTCTTTTTCACCGCCAGGCCGCGTTTGTAGAACAGTTCGAAGAACCATTCCGTCCATTTGTAATAATCAGGCTTACAGGTAATGGCTTCCCGGTTCCAGTCATAGGACAGGCCCAGCTGTTTTAACTGGCGTGTCATGTTTTCAATATTTTCCAGCGTCCATTTCTTGGGAGGGATCCCATGTTCGATGGCCGCATTTTCCGCCGGCATGCCAAAGGAGTCAAAGCCCATGGGGTGCAATACATTAAAGCCCCGCATGGTGCGGAAACGGGCAACCACATCGCCAATGGAATAGTTGCGCACATGGCCCATATGCAGATTGCCGGAGGGATACGGGAACATTTCCAGCACATAGGATTTGGGTTTTGCCGTATCAATCTCGCGTTTAAAGGTGTCGTGCTCTTCCCAGTACTGCTGCCATTTCTTTTCTATGGCATGGGGAGCATATTTTTCTTCCATCATATTTATAACCTCCCGGGTTTAAGTAACTGAATAAAATCTTTTTGTTTTTTCCGTCCCATAGCATTGTTCCATCATATTCGAATGAATATTCCCGAACATTGCTGTAACTATTAAATTATACAACCCAATGCAGTATTCGTCAATTTAATGGAAGAAAAAAGAAAGCCTCCGATTCCAGAAGGCGCAATGACAGCCATTGACGCTTGCCAGTCCGCTTACACCGACCAAAAAAGATACCGGAACCTGGCTGGCTCCGGTACCGTAAATGGTTACACCATATGAATGTGTATTTGTATCATGTCCGCCTGTATCCTTGCATCAGGTATTACCTTGCAATATCCGCTTCAAGCTGAGGCGGTTTATTTATTTTCATACCCGTGGGAAGCATCATAATCCTTATTGGCTTTCAGTGCTTCTTCCTGGGTTGCTTTATCTTTCGCTACAGCTTCTTTCCAGCTTTCATCAGCCGGCGCTGCCTTTTCCACTGCCGGTGCTGCCACCGTTTCAGCCGGAGCCCCGTTGGTATATCCGTGGGCTTTGTCGTAATCTTTGTTTTCCTTCAGCGCTTCTGCCTGGGTCGCCTTATCCTGTTCCCACGCAGCATTCTTTGCAGCAACTGCCTGTTCCGCTTTCTTTTCCGCAACTTCTTCTTTCATTACGGCCGGAGCTTCATTTTTATACCCGTGGGCTGCATCATAATCTTTATTTTCCTGTAACGCCGCGGCCTGGGTCGCCTTATCCTGCTCCGGAGTTGTCGTAACCGTCTGCGCAAAAGCGGAAGAAGCAAATAAGCAGGCCAGAACTCCTGCAACTACTACAGATTTTTTTAATACATGTTTCATAAAGAGCACCCCTTTCTCAATTAATCTGGTACCATAATTATAACACCAAATTGCAATTTTAGTTATAGAATTTTTCCATGTTATGATTTTAACACTGCAAACCGCTTGCCGCTTTCACAACCCGCAGCAGCCCCGCGCACCCTTTCACCACATCTTCATAGGTTTCGTCAAAGTTGCCCGTGTACCAGGGGTCTGCCACTTCCCGGTTTTCCCCGGCAAAGTCCAGCAGCATCGTAATCTTTTTATCCGGATCGCCGCCAAACAGCCGCAGCATGTCGCGCACATTTTCCCCGTCCATGGCAATCAGGTAATCATAGGCGGCATAATCCGTTTTGCTGAGCAGCGTGGCTTTGCGTCTGGCAAACGGAATCCCCATCTGACGCAGCTTGGCTTTTGTGCCGTAATGGGTATCGTTGCCCAGCTCATCCCGCCGGGCCGCTTTGGAGTCAATCACAATCTTTTTTTCCAGACCGGCTTTGCGCACCATATCTTTCATCACAAACTCCGCCATGGGTGAACGGCAGATGTTGCCGTGACAGACAAAAAGTATTTTAACCAAACTCAACCACCTTCCTGAAAAGCCGTACTATGCCCGGTTTTGCTGCCGTCAGAGTAACGAGGCCCTTAAGCCAAAAGCGTTATAACACTATTTGCATTATTATATCACCTTCTGTCAAGGAACGTTTTACCATGTGATTGAAGCGGTGTTCCCAGTCCCCCGATGGATTCCTGGGTTTGTCCCGGAAACGAAAGAATTTTTCAAAGAACCGGAACATACGACGCCTCGTTTTCTGAAATCGTGATATAATTATTTTATAGTTTCAGAAATCTGTTCTCATGGAGGCCCTTTATGAAAAAACTCATTTTATTGGTCACGCTTCTGCTGACCGTCTGTTCTTCCGTTTTTGCCGAAAGCATGGAGGATGTTTTGAAAGACTGTAAGCTGGACAGGAGTCGCTGGAAAATTGTGGAATGGTCCGAAGCAGATAATTTCGTACGGTTCTATGATCCCGGGTCTGTTTCTGTTACGGGCCCCGGTCAGTTCGATGTAACCATCAATGATTATTATTACGGCGCAACCTGCCGTAAAAACAGTTGCTCTCAGCTTGGTTCCAAACACTACCACATCGAAACATGGGGGTTCAATACAACCAAATCAACCGGTACACTACGTTCCTTTTCTTTGGAGGATGCAAATCAGGACACAGTAGATGCCTACGACTATCCTCTCAGCATGCAAATCAAAACAAAAATTAACAAAAAAAGCATCGAAGCAAAGACGATTCTGAAGATAAAGGATTCGCTAAAAAGCGATGAGGAGTTCAACAAAGAAGACCGAGGCTAAATACCCCGGTCTTTTTATATCATCAATATTCTTCTTGCACTTTATTGTACAAAACTCAGGAAAAAAACATGCTATCTACGTTTGCGGAGTTGTTGACCAAACACTAAATAATAGTATCATCAAGCAGAAAATTGATTACACCCATCTCCTTTTTTTGTGTGGATACACAATTTTGTAAGATAATTATAAAAGATTATTCAAGACCTGTCCATAATTTTTTGTAAACGCGCAAAGAATAAAACCTCCTGCTTTACAATGGAGATACCCCATGCCGCTAAAACATCACGATTACCGGGACGTAAGACGATAAGAACTGCAAACTCCCCTGCCTGCCGCTTCTGACGTTGCGACAGACAGGGGTGTTTTTATATTGAACAAATGCAACAGCAATCCTTGTTAAATTTTGTTATTTTCCCAGCTTCGCCTCAAGCGCTGCCAGCCTGGCTTCCAATGTTTCAATCTTTGCTGCCTGCTGCGCGTTTTCTTCCGTAAGAGTGGCAATCTTTCTGGCCATGGCTGCCTTACTGGTGTTCAGTGTGTTTACGCCTTTATCTAAGGCAAAGGTCACGCCAGCGTTGATCATGTTCTCACCGTTGCCCATGGCACCGCCAATATTGACCATCACATTGTCCTGGGGGCGATAGAAAAAGCCTAATGCCATAGCGTTGGCATTCCGGTAATGGCCTAAACTTAATCCCATACTTAACTTTCCGTCCGCTTCAATAGGATGCAGCGCCGCCAATGCAGCCGCACCGGCGCCTACCTTGTTCAACTTTCTGTCCACTTTGTTGATGCGGCCATCCAATGCGCCCAAGCCCGCACCTGTTCCAGCTGCCAACTCTTTCAACTGAGCAACATTCACGGCATCGGTATCCTTCGAGCCTGCCGCCACGCCGGTAATCTGCCGGGTCACAGTATCGTCGTCACCCACGGCAATGGCATTGTGGGTGGATATCCACGCATTGCCAGTGTTGCTTTCTTTCAGATAAGCGTTCGCATCGCCCGCCACCCGGCTCGCCATAGAATCGCTGCCCAGAGCCACTGTATCCGGGACTGTAACTTTGGCTCCGTAACCGATGGCCGCCGAATTTTCCGCTGCCGCTTCCGTAATACCGCCTAAAGCAGCTAAAGAATTCTTACCTGCCGCTTCAGATTCTAAACCAAACGCCGTAGCTGTTTCTCCGCTGGCAGCCGAATCACTGCCCCAGGCCGTAGCTCTTTTGCCGGAGGCCTCTGTCTGAAAGCCCCAAGCCGTGGCCGTGTGGCCGGATGCCGTTGATACGGAGCCAAATGCTGTGGAATTTTTGCCGGTTGCCTTTGTGGATACGCCCCAGGCCGTTGCGTTTTCGCCTTCTGCCGTTGTTTCGTGCCCCCAGGCTGTGGACCGTTTACCCCCCGCCGTCGTGGCTGAGCCCCAGGTCGTGGAATAATCACCTTTCGCTTCTGTTTCATAACCCCAGGCTGTAGATCTTCTGCCGGAGGCCGTGGTCCCTACACCCCAGGCCGTAGCCTCTTCGTTAGACGCCGTCGTGCTGTCACCCCAGGCCGTAGCATCGTAGCCGATTGCATTAGTCCTAAAGCCCCAGGCCGTGCTATAGTCAGTATCGCTCGTTCCATCCCCGGCTGTTGTATAATAGCCCCATGCGGTGGAACCTTCAGATTTGGCTTCTGTTCCAACCCCAAATGCCGTGGACATATCACCACTTGCCGTGCCCCCCACATAGTAATCGTCATCGCCGCTGCTGTAGCCGCCGCCCCAGGCCGTGGCACTGTAGCCACTGGCAACCGAATATTCGCCCCAGGCCGTGGCTCTTCTGGCAGAGGCTTCTGTCTGAAAGCCCCAGGCCGTGGATGTATGACCGGATGCCGTTGTTACGGATCCCCAGGCTGTGGAATTTTTACCTTCGGCCGTTGTTGATACGCCCCAGGCCGTTGCGTTTTCACCTTCTGCCGTTGTTTCGTGCCCCCAGGCTGTGGACCGTTTACCTTCCGCCGCCGTAGCTGAGCCCCAGGTCGTGGAATAATCACCTTTTGCTTCTGTCTCGTAACCCCAGGCCGTAGCTCTTCTGCCGGAAGCCGTAGTACCTACACCCCAGGCGGTCGCCTCTTCGTTAGATGCCGTCGTGCTGTCGCCCCAGGCTGTTGCATCGTAGCCGATTGCATTAGTCCGAAAACCCCAGGCCGTACTAAACTCTGTATCGGCCGTTCCGTCCCCGGCCGTTGTATAATAGCCCCATGCTGTAGATCCTTCAGATTTTGCTTCTGTTCCTACACCGAACGCCGTGGAACCTTTGCCGCTGGCCGTAATTTTACTGTCTTCGCCGGATGCATAGCCAAATGCGGTAGCGCCTTCGGCTTCTGCAGAAATGCTTCCGCCTTTTTCAGCATAGCCAAACGCTGTAGCGCCTCTCCCGCTTGCAGAAATGGCTCCGTCATCATAAGTGCGACCAAAAGCCGTTGCGCCCCACTCTTCTGCTGTAATGGATCCGTCGCTGGCAGAGCCAAAGGCTGTCGCACCCATTTCCGTTGCTAATATCTGACCTTTTTTTCCGTAAGCACGTCCAAAGGCTGTAGCGCCTTCCTTATCATTCGCCCCTCCTCCGGTTCCGGCTGATATCTTTCCGCCCATCGTAGCGCTGCCAAAGGCTGTAGCGCCTCCCCCTTCTGCCGAAATGGCTCCGCCTAACGTAGCATATCCGTAAGCCGTAGTGCCGATCTCGGCTGCTTTTATGCTGGGCGCATCATAACCACTTTCTTTTGTCCCGACATAACCGAACGCCGTGGCAGCCATGCCGCCGGCTTCTGCCCCAACTCCAAATGCCGTAGAAGCTATGCCGCCGGCCATACCGCCAGCATAATATTTCGCATCTTCCCCTGTTCCCTCTATATAACCGCCCCAGGCTGTGGCTCCGTAAGCGCTGGCCGTTGAGCCCTGCCCAAACGCAGTAGCAGCCTTGCCTTGGGCCTCCGTATTCAGTCCAAAGGTCGTGGAATAATCAGCCCTGGCCCTTGTATTGGCTCCAAATGCGGTAGAACCCGAGCCAATAGCATTATTGTTTCTTCCGAAGGCAAGGGAATTCTCGCCCTGGGCTTCCGCGTACCATCCGAAGGCCGTAGCGTCCATGCCGCTGGCAGCGGCAAAATTGCCCCATGCAGTTGCGTGCTCACCGCTAGCTTTGGCATAATGGCCCCAGGCAGAAGACTCCGTCCCGGACGCAGTAACTGAATTGCCTTGAATTTTAGCCCCGTCACCGGCAGGCGCTCCCCACGCCACAGGCAGGCTGTATGCTCCGGTCAGATACGTACTTAACAGCAGCCCACACAATACCCGTGCTGCCAGTTGCTTTTTATTGGTTGTCCGTAATTTTGCCATGGCTGTACCTCCTGTCATTTGAAAAAATATGCTACATAATAATTATGAATATATACTTCAATTTAATTATATTTTATCTTCACAAATATCACAATTTTTTTAACATTTTCCCGGAATTTTATCGATTTCTTTCAAAATTCTGTTTCGTATGTGACAATTCTTTAAGCGGAGCCTTTTTCTTACTGCGCATGATTCAAAGAAAAAGTTTACAGGAAAAGTTTTCCAAACCTCACACAAATTATTGAATCATTTTCGGGCATGCGTTATAATTATAGAGTAAGCTTTCATAAGTTTACATTACCCTTATGATAATTTTAAAATCGTATTAAAATTTTAAAAATCAAGGAGGAGAAGTTTTATGAAAAAAACGTATGTTGCTGGTTCCCTGATGCTGGTTATGGCTCTCATGATGGCCGGTTGCGGCGGCGGGGACAAAAAGGCTGACGCCCCGAAGAAAGACGCTCCGAAAGCGGCAGCTGCCACCGATACCGTAATGCTGTATTCGTCCATGCAGGAAGACCAGCTGAACGCGGTTAAGAAAGCCTTTGAGAAGAAATATCCCAACATTAAGATGGATTATTACTTCGCAGGCACCGGCAAAGTTAAAACCAAAATCTTCACCGAAGCAAAGGGCGGCCAGGTTGCTGCTGACGTAATCTGGGTTGGTGACCCTGCCGACTATATCGGATTCAAAGCCGACGGGAAGATCCTCCAGAAATATGAATCTCCGGAAGCCAAGAACATCGATAAGGCGTTTATCGATCCGGAAGGTTTCTACACCGGCGCCCGTATGATGAACATGGGCATCGCCTACAACACCACCAAAGTAAAGAAGGAAGAAGCCCCCAAGACCTGGAACGATTTACTGGATCCGAAATGGAAAGGCCAGATTGTTATGACCGACCCGGGTACTGCCGGCACCACCAAATACGCTGTTGGCGCATTGATGGCCAGCAAGGAATACGGTCCTGCTTTCTTTGAAAAACTGAAAGCCAACGGTACGGAACTGCAGTCCGGCACCACGGCTTCCCACAACCAGATTGCGGCTGGCGCTTACAAAGTCGGCATGTGCCTGGACTATGTTACCAACAACCTGAAAGCCAAAGGCTCCACCATCGACTTCGTATATCTGGACAAAGATATCGTTTCCATTTTCAGCCCCGTGGCTCTGGTTAAAGGCGCCAAGAATGAAAAGAACGGCAAACTGCTGATTGACTTCATCCTCTCCAAGGAAGGCCAGGAAGTTCTGGTTGCCAACAACCTGCTGTCCGTCCGCAAAGACGTAAAACAGAAGGGCGAAAGCGCCGAAACCATTGCCAAACGCGCTATGAAGGTTGACCTGCAGGCACTGGCAACCGGTTCCAAAGATATGCTGAAACAGTTTGACGGCATCTTCAAGAAAAAATAATCCGTAACGTTAATTGCAAAAGGCAGCAATTTAGTTGACGCCTTTCCGATTCTAAGGAAGCACTGATCTAACAAGTGTCTCCTGAAACCTCATGGTGAAGACAGGGGATAACCTGCCTTCACCATTTTTCTATTTCACCATCAGGAGGAAGACCTATGGCTGATGTCCGTTTTGAAAACATCACGTTCCACTACGGGGATAAATGCATCCTGAAAAATTTTTCCCTCACCGTGGAAGAAAGCCAGATTATGTGCCTGGTAGGTCCTTCCGGCTGCGGCAAGACCACCCTGGTGCGCTGCCTGCTGGGGTTTATCAAACCCGAGACAGGCGCCATCTATGTAGGTGACCGCTGCGTGTTCAGCGCCAAAGACCGGATCGACGTGCCCCCCGAACGCCGCCACATCGGCGTGGTGTTCCAGGATTACGCAGTCTGGCCCCATCTGACCGTTTTGGAAAATATTCTGTATCCTATGAAGAAGATGCGGATGAACCGGGACGAAATGGCCCGCCGGGCCAAACATGCCCTGGAACAAGTCCGCATGGTAGGATATGAAAATCATCTGCCCAGCCAGCTTTCCGGCGGGCAGCAGCAGCGCGTGGCCATCGCCCGTGCGCTGGTAAGCAGCGACGAAGTTATCGTCATGGACGAACCCATCACCAACCTGGACGCCAAACTCCGGGAAGAAATGCTGCAGGAGATCCGGGTGATCCAGCACGATATCGGCACCACCATCCTGTACATCACCCACGACCAGGAAGCGGCGTTGCAGCTCTGCGACAGAATGGCGATCATGGATTACGAAGGCAATCTTTGCCAGCTGGGCGCCGACGAGGATATCATCCTGCGTCCCGCTAACCGTTTTGTCTTTGAGTTTATCGGCGTGTCCAATTTCCTTTCCCTGGTGCAGCAGAACGGCCGCGCCTATATCGACGTAGGCGAAAAGTATCCGCTGGATGACTGCCCCATGGACATTTTCGCCGGCGGGCAGAAAATGGAAATGGGCGTACGTTCCAACGATATCGCCTTCGACAACACGTCCCCCATCCGCGCGAAAGTCCGCAGTTCTGTCTTTCTGGGCAGCGAGTACAACTACTTTATCCAGTTGGGCAACCGGGACCTGCGGGTACAGCAAAACGCCCTGGACGTAATCCAGCACGGCGAAGTGAAGGAAGGACAGGAAGTCGGCCTGCGTTTTCTGCAGCCCCGTTATTATCCGGCTAAAGAGCAGAAAGGAGGCAACGCATGAATATCGGCAAATCACGCAAACCGTCAGACTTGGCTGCTCTGGACGGCGCAACCTTCGGACTGGATAAGGCCATGACCCTGGTCAGCTTTGTCCTGCTGTTCGTCATCGTATTCATCCCCATCTTCATGATCGTGTACAATGCGTTCTTCTTTGAAGGACGGTTCGACATTGAAATGTTCCAGACCGTCGTGTTCAGCAAAGATAATGTGGAGGCCATGACCAACACCGTCATCATCGGCGTTGCTGTGACCGTCTTCGGCACCATCGTGGGCCTGTTCTACGCCTGGCTGCTGGGCCGTAGCGACATCCCCTGCAAAGGCCTCATGCGGGCCCTGTTCATGATCCCTTACATGTTCCCGCCTTTCTTCGGGGCCATGGCCTGGGATATGCTGCTGTCCGGACGCGGCGGCTATGTGAACACCTGGCTGATGAACACCTTCGGTTTTGAAACCGCCCCGCTGAACATCAACTCCCTGTGGGGCATCATCTTCGTGGAAGTTTCCTACTATTTCCCCTTCGTGTTCATGCAGGTGGTTTCCGCGCTGGAACGCATGGACCCCACCCTGGAAGAATCCGCCCGTATCGCCGGCGCCTCGCAGGGTACGGTTATCCGTAAGATCACGATCCCGCTGGTAACCCCGGCCATTTCCGCCGGCGCCCTGCTGATCCTGATTTCTTCTCTTGCACACTTCGGTGTTCCGGCCATCCTGGGCTTCTCCAAACAGATCTACACACTGCCTACCGTAATTTACGCCTGCATCGACCGGGCGGGCGGCAGTTTCGAAGGCATCCGTCAGGGCGCGGCCCTCTCCATCCTGCTGGTATTTGTCGTAGCCATGGCGCTGATTTTGCAGAAGATCGTCCTCAGCTCCGGTTCCTACGACATCATCAAGGGCAAGAGCATGCGTCCTACCCTGATCAAACTGCGCGGCGCAAAATATCCGCTGCTGTTCTTGTCGGTCATCACCCTGATCGTCATCGTACTGGTGCCTCTGGTCATGATCTTCCTGGAAGGCCTGGTCAAAGCCTATGGCCTGCCGCTTATACCGGAAAACTTTACGCTGGAAAACTTCCAGAATCTGGCAACCAGCAAGGCGACCATGGATTCCATCCGCAATTCCCTGTTCCTGTCCATCTCCGCCGGTGTCATCTGTATGTTCCTGGGCGTTATGGTGGCGTATGTTGTTATTAAGATCAAACCCAGAGGGAAAGAAATTCTGGAAATGCTCTCCGTACTTCCGTACTCCATTCCCGGCACCGTACTGGCCATCGGCGTAATCCTGGCCTGGTCCGGCGCGCTGTGGGGCATCAGCCTCTACAACACCATCTGGATCATCCTGGTAGCCTACATGGCCCGTTACCTGTCCTTCTCCATGAAGAGCGCTTCCGCCTCGCTGCAGCAGGTGCATCCTTCCCTGGAAGAAGCGGCAAGGGCCTGCGGCGCGTCCCATACGGAATCCCTGAAAGACGTAACACTGCCGTTGATCCGTCCCGCCATGGTGGCAGGCTTCTTCCTGATTTTCCTGCCCTCCATGCGCGAGCTGACCACGTCCATCCTGTTGTACGGTCCTTACACCCGTACCCTGGGCGTGCAGATCTTCGCACTGCGTGACTCCGGTCAGATTCCCCAGGCATCCGCGCTGGCTGCCATAGCAATCCTTATCATTATCGTCTGCAACTTTATCGTAACCCAGATTACCAAAGACAGAAAGGGTGTGTAAAACATGGCGGAAGATCAGATTATCTTAAAACATGTAACCAAACGTTTTACCACCAAGACCCTGGGCACGGTAACGGCGGTAAACGATTTTAACCTAAACATCCACGAGGGCGAATGCTTCTCGTTCTTAGGCCCCTCCGGCTGCGGCAAGACCACGACCCTTCGTATGATCGCGGGCTTCGAAGACTTGTCGGAAGGTGAGATCCACCTCTGCGGCCAGCCGGTTTCCATCAAAGAAAAGAACCTCTACGTTCCTCCCGAAAAGCGGGGACTGGGCATGGTGTTCCAGGCTTTCGCCGTCTGGCCCCACATGAATATTTTTGACAACGTGGCTTTCCCCCTGCAGATTAAAAAGGTTCCTCACGACGAGATCCGCAAACGGGTAAAGGAAGCGCTGCATCACACCAGCCTGGACAACATGGAAGACGTGTATCCTTCCGACCTGTCCGGCGGACAGCAGCAGCGTATCGCCTTAGCCCGGGCCATCGTCACCAACCCCAAGGTCATGCTGCTGGACGAACCGCTGTCCAACCTGGACCCCAAACTGCGGGAAAGCATGCGTTTCGAAATAAAGGCCCTGCAGCGCAAATTCGGCTTCACCGTTATCTTCGTAACCCATGACCAGAGCGAAGCCATGGCCATCTCCGACCGGATGATGGTCTGCGACATGGGCAACATCATGCAGGTGGACACACCGTCCAATCTGTACAACAAGCCCGTCAACCGTTTCGTCCACAACTTCCTGGGTCAATCCACCTTCCTGCACGTGGTGCTGGATCACGGCCAGGTCTACGCCCGGGGTGACATGCAGAACCCGCTGCCGCTGACCATTCCGGAAAAGGCCGACCGGGAAATGGTGGTTGCCACCCGGCCCAACGCCATCGACCTGAACCGGGATCACGGGTTTAAGACCCACATCTACAGCCGCGTGTTCCTGACCGATACCACCGAATACCTGGTGCCCATCGGGGATCAGCTGCTGAAGATCCAGACCCCGCACCGCATCACCTTCGGCAAAGGGGAAGAATGTTATGTAGACTTCACCCACGTGATGTGGTACCCCGAAGAAGACGAAAGCGCCGAAGCGGAACGGGCGAAACGGCAGCTGGTGTAAGTGCTTGCAACCGTATCCGGCTTCCGCAGCAGCAAACTGTAATTTAAAAACATTAAAAGAATCAGCCGCAGTCAGGTTTAAATTTCCCGACTGCGGCTTTTCTTTAGACTTCTATATTTACTGACATATCGGAGCCCCATATTATTGAATACAAAAAACAGCATATAAAGGAACCGATTTAATATTGTTCTCAAAGCCGAAATTCTTTTCCGATATCCGGATAGAATAACTAGGTTTATAACATTTTACATAATCGTTCAGACTTGCTGCTTTCACCCGCTCGCTGCGTTTCGCCTCCACTGGAATCAGTTTCCCGTTCTGATGGATAATAAAATCGACTTCTTTCGTTCCCGTTTCGTTCCGCCAAAAGTATGGCTTGAACCCGGAACGGACCAACTGGACCAATACATAGTTCTCAATCATACCGCCTTTAAAGTCTGTAAGCTCTTCTTCCATATATAAGATATCTTCTGCCCGGATGTCCTTCTGGGCACAAAGCAGTCCCGTGTCAGACAGATAGATTTTAAAATCATCAATGTCTTTGTAATTATCCAAAGGTTTCATTATCTGCCCGGCCCTGTATATCCTGATGATCAGATTCGCTGAAGCCAGCCATTCAATCGCGTTCTCATACTCTGCCGCCCTTGCGCCGGTTTTGATTATTTTATATTGAAAACGGGTATTCTTTTTGGAAAGCTGTACCGCCACCGTCCCATAAGCAAGACGGGTTTTCTTAATCTCGTTGCTGCTTTCCTGATATTTGCTCATATCGTCCAGATAATCCATCTGTATCGTTTCCAATACGTGCCGGACCTGCGTAAAATCCCCGGTATCTATGTATCGCGCCACAGCCTCCGGCATACCTCCCACCGCAAGGTAGCTGCGATATAATCGCAGCCCCGCTTCATGCAGCGCCACAGGCATAGGCGTATCCGTAGCAAAGCAACTGTGAATCCGCTTTACGAGTTCCGTTTCCCCCATAGCCAGCAGGAACTCTTCCATATCCATGGGATACATGGTATAGCGGTCAACCTTGCCAACCGGAAACGCAAACTTCTTCCGATTGACTGCAACGCCAAGGAGACTCCCGGCAGCAATCACATGATATTCCGGCGCTTCTTCGCAGAAATATTTCAATGAAGTGACCGCCCGCTCGCAAAGCTGGATTTCGTCAAAGACAATCAGCGTATTTCCTTTTGTAATGGTCTGTCCACTGATATGCGACAAAACCGGCAAAAGATAGGAAGGGCTAAGATTCTCTTCAAACGTTGCGGCAAGTGAAGAGCTGGTCTGGAAATTAAAATAGGCAACATTATCGTAATTCTTTTTCCCGAACTCCAAAATCGCATACGTCTTCCCAACCTGGCGGGCACCCTGAACAATCAGTGGCTTTCTATATTTATCGGATTTCCAACGTTCCAGATAATCGGTAATTTTTCGGTACATGAACATGGCCATGCTCCTTTTTCAATTTTAATGTGATTTTATTATATAATATGACATTAAATAATGCAAGTTTTAGAATAAATTCACATCAACTTTGTCTCAATGATTAAAGAATGGGTATGACGAAAATATTACAGCCTTGGTGTATTTAAACTTTAGTTATCCTTAACAACCGTTTCATTAAGTTAACGGTTTACTTTATTTTTTCAATATGATACAATATGTACGGAATGTACATATTGTATTTTAGGAGGTTTATTATGCTTGCAGCGGAACAATTAAGCCGTTCGTCTACTGAAGTCCGTAAGGAATGGAGCAGCGCGATTGACGCTACGGTACGGGTACGGCCGCAGTTCGTACAACGCACGCATGACAATATAACGATGTTGAACACAATTATGCTTGCAGAACTTATGAGCAACTACAAATTACATGCTGTTTTATATCGGGAACCGGACGGGTCGTATACTGCCTCCGTAGATGAAATGGACGTAGTTGAGAACGGAGATACCAAGGAAGAATGCCTGGACAACCTGCTTATCGCATTGAAAGAGTATGCACGTGATTATTATGACGAGTTTGATTATTGGTCTGTAGCGCCAAACCGCCGGGCACACCTGCCATATGTAATTAAGATCTTGACCACGCCGGATAAGGTAATGCGGAGGGATATCTTATGCCACGATGGAAAGAGCTGAAACGCTTTTGCGAGCGGGACGGTTGGGAACTGTATAAGGATACTGACCATTACTACTACCGCAAGATATTACCGGATGGCACAGTGTTACGAACAAAGGTGTCCAGGGGCAGCGGAGAAATCCGTCCACATATGTGGCAGGAGATACTGAAAAAACAGCTGAAGGTCACTCAGGAGTATTTTAATAGCAAGATTTGATAAAAACAGGAAAGACTACGGGCTGTAACACAATAGCCTTTAAATCAGAATCGGTATTCGGATACGGATGCCGATTTTTCGTAAGCGCAAAATAATCCCCCGTTCATAGTAAAACGGGCAACAAAAAACCACCAGGCATCAGCCCGGTGGCAATTTCCCATCAGTTTTATTAGCCATTTTCCTGTATTTCTGGTACCTAAGGAAGAAATCGTTCAAATATGCTGGCCTCGCTTCGGAAATCCAACTGGGAAAGTTTTTCAAAAAGGTATGTTTAATTTGTCGACTGTTGTTGAGCCGACGAGTTGTGCCAGACAAAAATATCGGCAGCTTTACACCATTAAGTATGGCACAATTCAGCCGATGAGAAAATCCGATATTTTATTTTGCGCTTGCGCAAATCCGTTTTGTTTGCACCAGGCTGCCACGGAAAGCCCGCTGGCTTCACGGTCCCGGATGAAGTTCTTCCATTGCTCTTTCCGGAAACGCATCTTGGTTCCTGTTACAATGTCCATGAGTTGTTCACCTCGCAGCATGGAGTAATTTAAAAACTACAAAAACTCTACTCCAAAATATCTACGGTAATTTTCTCATGGGTTCTTGAAATTGATGACTTTGCCGCACAGCAAAAACAGTACGGTTCTCACATGTTTGACTATTTACGAAAAAAACACATGACCGATGATTTCCAACGGCTTGTCTGGAGAACAGTCGAACGGCCAATTTATACCATTCCTTACTAAAAACAGCCCTGCTTCTATGGAGGCAGGGCTGTTTTAACGATTCACGGATATTCGATCTACTATGTTTTAGGACAGATGATTTCGTTGGCTTAGGTTATCTTTTTAAACATTACACAAACAGGACTATCACACAACTATCACAAAAACTATCACAAGATGAAAATCGGCACAAAAAAGAAAAAACGCCATGCAGGCCCAAAACCTGTATGGCGTCTTGATTTTTAATTGGTGGCCCCGGAGGGATTCGAACCCCCGACCTTTTGGTTCGTAGCTTCAACCGAAGATTTTTACCCTGTTTATGGTTTACACATTTTACAAAACGAACAGCTAAAAACATATATTTTTGGGAAAATGTTTACAGAATTAACAGGGTAAAAACCATTGAAAATATTGAATTAGAAAATAAGCAACGTTTTAAGCAACGTTATAGGTATCAGGAAATAAACATTTTTACCGCCGATCGCACAGCCCTAAGCATGGCAATCTGTAAAATTGTATTGTTGCAATTGATGCCACCAGCTTTCAAAAATCTGTTTTCAGAACTGCAGCCAGCTCCTGCAGATTCGCAAGCGACCCGACCGTCGCTGTCAATAAGAGAAGCCTTGACTACATAACTGACAGCCTGTTTTTCAGGTTCAAAAGTTGAACTGATTACCTGTATCCGGGCGCGCAAATTCAAAAAACGCAATACTTTAATAATTCCCGGTTTTTGAAGTACTACTGCCTTATTTGGAAGTATGCAATAATCCAAATCTTTACGGAAAGTTTTACGCATATACATATGTAAAGCTTGAATCTTTTCTTCCTGCAAATCTTTTGCCGGCATAGTTTGTGTCTGTTGTACGGTCGGGGACGTTGTTGCCGATGCCATGTTCTGGTTAAGGCTGGGCGTAGCGGTTGGCAGAGGAATGACCGGTTCCGCTACCTTTAACGCGTTGTTCCCGTATGATGCCGTCGGTACGTTATTCTTCTGTGCAGCTGCCGCCTGAGCCTGGATTAAATTTTTAATATCATTTATGCGTGCCATAGTATTTTACCTACCTTTCCTTTTTTATAAATCGCCATGTTCTTTAAAACTGTAATAACGGTCGTCTCCGATTACAAGATGATCCAACAATGGGATTCCCAGTACGTTGCCAGCTTCTTCCAGCGCACGCGTCAGGTTACGATCTTCTTGGGAGGGGTACGGATCACCTGATGGGTGATTGTGAGCTACCAATATTGCCGCTGCGTGAAGAGCTACCCCCGGCGCAAAAATTTCTCTGGGATGTGTTACGGCCGAGGACAGTGAGCCCTTTGCAATGGTTACCGTTTTCATAATCCGGTTCTTTGTATTCAGTAAGACCACAACGAAGATTTCAGTCGGGCAGTATCGGAGTTTTTTCAGGTAACGGAATCCGTCGCCCGGGCTTGCAATATGCACTGCTGATGTAGTAGTCGCGGCTGCTGCGCGCTTTGCCAGTTCCAGACCGGCGACCAGCTTGATTGCAGAAGCTTTTCCCATACCCAAATACATCAACCCGTCTACATCCATCCTGGCCAGGCAGCTTAATTCTCCGGTCTCTCCACTGAATAGATCGATTTCAGGAGTAATCAGCTTTTCTGCCTTATCTTTGGAGCCAATGAATACCGATAACAGTTCTTCTGAACTTAAATACTCTGTTTTCCCCTCCAAAATATTATTCATACTTTCTGCTACACGATAATCTTTCATTTTTCTTCCTCCTGTTTTTATAAAAAATAGCCCGGCCATTTAGGCGCGGGCCTTGATAAAACGTTCTATTTCGCTTTGTTTTTGATGGTACTGATGGAGAACCTTCTGCTGGACGTTACGCTGGTACACTGGGCAACCTGGTCTTCGGAAAGGAATCGACGGGCAATTGTGGCAGATAATTTTTTGGTTTCCACCGGCTTCCAACTGATTCTCTGATTACCAACAATGGCTGTATCGCCATTATCTTTCATCATTTCCTTGATATGAGCTTCTGCAAGGTCTTTCTGTTCCTGCCAGCGTTTGATTTCCTGAGCGGCTACCAGATAGTCTGCAACCAGTTTTTCCGCACTTTCTGGCAGCTTAATCTCCTTGGATTCTGGTTTACTATATATGCTTGAAAGAAGGGATGCATCCTGTCCAGTTACCGACGGCGCGATATTTTTCTGCAGATAGTTGTAATAAAAATCGTGTTCAAGTTCTATTAGCGCGTTTGCAGTTGCATCATCATATTCTATAATCTGATGGATCAGCTTCTGGCCCGAAATACACGCGCAGAGCACCATCTTGCGACAGCCCACCAAGATTGCATAATGATAACACTGCAAAACATGACTGGGGCTCGCATAGCCGGCTGCGTCACCATTGGCATACTCTGTAGAACCGGTGTATGGGCCAAGATTTTTGATTTCCAGCACAGCCCATTCTCCTGACGGGAGACGAACCGCGCCGTCCAAATTCCCGGCCATCCATGGATATTTTGTAGAAGCCAGCATATACGGAATTTCCTTAACTTCATAGCCAGTTTCTTCGACGTAGGCCTGGCGAATTACTGATTCCATTCGCTTTCCCCAGATCATAGCGCTGGTCGCTGGTTCACGTTTTACGAGACCTTTCTTTTCCATGTAGAGCTGATACGGTGTCTGATACTTGTTAACGCCGGCAATCGTCCCGGCGTCCGTACCCGTAATATATCTGGTGCGACATTCTAACCAAGATTCGAAAGAAGCCTCTTTGACCCTGAAGAGCGGCCGCCAGGCCTTCTCCTTTGTTTTCTGTTTTGTAATAGTTGCCGTTGTTGAATTTTGTAACATAATTATTCCTCCCTAGAATTAAAATCCGGAACAGTCTGTATGACTGCTCCGGTTATTAATATGGTTTAATCAAAATAAAGATACCTGTTCAAACTGCGTCATCGGCTCAAACGCCATCTCAATTTCAACCTGCTTATAATTATTCCGCTGTGCCTGTAAAGCCTGTAGTACAAACGGCTTCCGGTCTTTATCTTGTAATGCTTTCTCAATACGATCTAACTCTGCCGTGATTGCTTCCTCTTTCGTGTCGAATTGGGGATCCCATATGGAACAGGCGCTGCCGTATCCGTGCATTGGGCATGTTAAATCAGAGGCCGCAACCCATCTTTTGTTGGGGAGCTGACAAAACTCAATACTGGCTCTGTAGCCCTTTTTATCAAATACGGTCAGTGTTTCCACTGGATGATGCAGTCGCAAAACAGGGACGAACCAACCATATTCATTTACAGGAATCTCGCCCTTCTCGCCCTTAAATCCACAGGCCAGCCATTTCCTGAAATATTCTTCATTTTCTCTTTTCTGCCGATCTTCAAAAGTCTCGTCCATTTTTTTCGCCTCCAGTTCCTTAAAAAAAATTAAGCCTAGTCCTGGATATCAGGAACAGGCAGTGTTTCTTTAACTGAAATGATTTTGCGCACGATTGCCTCTGTGTCGGCTAAAATTTCGCCAATCTTCCTCAGGGCTTCCTTCGGTTCTGCTTTCCGGACATGGAGGAACGCTTTGACATATTGAACAGATTGCTCTTCCGTTCCTGTAAACCCATAGATTTGGCAAAGCACCTGGGCAGATAACTCCGCACTGGCTTCCAGTACGTCGTTGGAGCGGGAGCCTTCCATGCTAAGCAGATGCTGTGCATGGTGCGAGAGCTCGTGAGTTATAGTAACAACCGCACCGGCGCCTTCATTCACTCCTAACACTATTTCGTGTCTGCCTGGGCTATAGTAGCCATAGCATCCGTTTAAGGGTCTGTACCTGACATCCAGGCCCATCTTCCGACAGACATCTTCAAAGGGAACGACTTCTTTTGGGGAATAATCCCGCATTTCCAGTTCAGGCGGATTATCCAAATCTTCATACCGGTACACATTAACCCATCTAAACCCGTGAAGAATCCTACGTTTTTCCTCTATTCCGGTATCAGGGTCTGTAACCGTTCTGATTTTTACCAGCGGCGCCAATATCTTTACGGCATGGCTTCCGGGCCTAATCTTAGCGCCCATTTTATTCCATGTTTTCATACCCCGTACGTCCTGACTTCCGGCAAAAGCTACAAGCATTCGGTTCAACAGGGAGTACGACCAACAGGGCGGTGCCTCGTCATCCGGTGCCCTCCGGATACATTCAATGGCCAGCTGATTTCCAAAATTTTCGGATTCGATCATCTTCATAATTTTCTCTACTGCTTCACTAAAGTTCATAATATATGCCTCCCTTTTATTTAATATTTGATCTGGTCTAAAATGGCGTACCAGTCAGTGTTGGCTTTTGCAGCAGCTGTGCTTTTTATTGCCTGGATCTCCCTGAACGGAACGCCAGCGATTTCAGCTGCGTCACATATCCCACTGAGGTAGCCATAGCGCTCTCGTGCATAGCCTTCCAGCACGTCATCCCCGGTATACGGATCGACCGGGGTAGGATCGTTAAGCGCCTCCGCCAGTTTTACTACCTCTTCCTCGATGATTTTTTTCAGTTCTTTTTTAATTGTTGCGATTGTCATTGCCAATTTCTCCTTTCTTTGATTGAATAATAAAAAATTTCCGGCAGCAGTTTCCTGCATGCCGGATTATTTTGTTTCTGCTACCCTGGTTGCTTCCATGAATGTGTTTTTTTCATAACCTTGGAAATATCTCTCGAAAAACCGGGAAGGCTTTTGCGGCTCCCGTGACCGTTCTGACCGAGCCGCATATGAGATATAAACTCGTTCACGTCCGCGGGTGATCGCAGTATAGCTCAGATTCCGCTCCTCGGTAAGGTTGATTTCCTCGTGGCTGGTATCAGGGAGAATCCCGTCAGCACATCCGCAGAGGAAAACATAACGGTACTCCAGGCCTTTTGCGGTATGTATAGATTCCATACTGAGATAATTGCTGTTCGGTTTCGCTACCAGCTTCGCCATCGCTGCCATCTGCTTTTCCATCTTCCTTATATGGATCAGCAGATCATCCAGCCCTGAAAATTTTTGCGTTGCCGACAGGCAGCTGTCCAGTATGCTGTCATCGTCCGCTTCAAAATAAGTACGCAAAAGAAGATCCCAAACCCGGCAGATTGTTTCCCGTAACGGTATGGTCTTCACGTTCAGCTTCAGCAATTCAGTCAGCCTGTGCAGTTTGTCCCGCGTTCCTTCTGCATCATCCTGATCAAAGTCGTTCTGGATTAGGAACGCAAGAAGATTGGACAGGCCAGCTTCTTTAAATTCAGGCTGCCGGGCGATGTTGCGGATGATGGCAGCGTCGATACCGAACAGTCTGCTGCAATATTGGAACTCCCGGATGGACGGGGCTGCCAGCAGATTCAGTAATGACCGTAGTTCCCGGAATGGACT
Source organism: Succiniclasticum sp. (assembly GCF_056977735.1). NCBI lineage: Bacteria > Bacillati > Bacillota > Negativicutes > Acidaminococcales > Acidaminococcaceae > Succiniclasticum > Succiniclasticum sp. The sequence goes on along the minus strand of NZ_DBMCWA010000001.1, from coordinate 90,508 downwards.
GTTTCCCCAGCGGTAGAAGGAATAACCGACCTTGACCACGGGCAGCCCTGAATCCAGCAGTTTTTCAAAAACCGTTACAGCTGCTGGCATGGATCGATAGAGAACAGCAATATCCTTCGGGCGGGCGCCGCTATTAATAAGGCCGCGAATCTCCTGTACGATAAAATCTCCTTCTGCTTCTGGGTCAGGAGCCGTATGGAACACAGGGCGAAGATCCATGGAAGGCCTGGTTGCAATAAGCGGCGTGTATTCCGACTGCACCTCATTGGCCAGACTGATAATTTCCGGGGATGATCTGTAGTTCAATTCCAATTCATAGACATCGGCTTTGTAGTCTTCCTGGAATTTTTCGAGTACATTACCGACGGCCCCCCTCCACGACATTATCGCCTGGCGCGGATCGCCCAGAAAATCCACGTTTGTGCGGTTCCCCGGGAACAGCAGACGGATGATTCCGTACATAATTTCATTCAGATCCTGTGCCTCATCTACAATCACATACTTATACATTGCCTGGTACTTACGGCAGATTGCCGGATTGTTCTTCAGCATTGACAGCGCAAAATAGCTGACAGCATTAAAGTCCAGTTGCCTGGATTGTTTAAGCATGCGGAAATATTCGGCGGCCGCCTTCTTTACATCACCGGTAAGCTTACATGTATCCATTGCGTCCAGCAGAGCTGTTTCATCAATCTTCTTTGTCAGGCCGGTTCCGGCAATAGCAAGTGACGCCAGCGTCATCCGGGCCCTTTCGTCCGTTATGATCTGATAGCTTTTAAAACCATGCTGCCTGAGAATACTCAAAAAGAAAGCACATAGATTGGTTACCCGCACATGGGTATGATCCCGGATACGTGATTCAATCTCCTTAACAGCCCGTTTCGTAAATGACAGTGCCAGTATGCCGGGATAGTTGCAGTGCTGCTGAAGAAAAGCAATTTTTTCTGCTACACAGGCCGTTTTTCCTGTCCCTGCCGGAGCAATTATCAGGCTGCTGTTCTGGATTCCCTGTACTGCCTTCAACTGTTTTTCGTTCAATTTTACTTCCATTTCCATCAATCCTTTCCCTTTAATTTTTCAGCAGAGCCATCATCGCTCCAGCCATACCAATCAGAAAAACAGACGAAGCCATCAGCAGCAAAAATACTGCTATACTTATGGGTTCTCCGTCGTCACCGAGCATGGATCGCGCCTCGTCTGTAAAGGACACGGCTACATCTTTGACTGTCAGTAACAGCAGCCATGCCATAGCCACCAACAATAAAACTGTGCTTCTGAATAATCTCATTTCTTTTCGCTCCTTTCTTTCTTTACCGGTTTCCGCCGGAAATAAAAAATGGCCCGCCTGCAAATGCAGACGGGCAAAGTCAAAGTACCGTGGCCTCCATTATTTTTCATAAGAGAGACCCATTGCAATTAGGTATCGTCGGCGGGTCGAAGAGGTTTTGTTCCCTAAGTGATCGATTCTCTGATTCAGATATATACATACATAAAAAATATTTAGATGGTCGGAAAAATGAATATATCGGAAGACTGAACGTAATACGAAGATAGCAGACGCGAAGCATGGTGTTCCGCGGCTGACTTTTACTGATGAGGTACAGCGAATGACAAAGAGTATAGAAGAACGCCGTCAGGCGTTAGGTATCAGTATCCGAGAACTCTCCAGAGCAACCGGTTTGGGGTACGGTACATGCTGGGCGTACTCTAGACGGACTGATGACACAGAAGCTGGTTTTATTTTCCAAAAGTATATCCGGGTATTGGATTATCTGTCAAAAAAGGAAAAGGAAAAAGAAGAAAAAGAAAGACAGGAGAAAAAGAACCATGCTGAATCCTGAAGCAACAGCATTATCGCATCAGGCCCTGCCTCTGCAGCTTGAAAATCTGAAAAGGGCTTACCCGTACTTCCGGGTGATCCATGTCACGGACTCCAGCTATGACGGCAAGTTTGCCGAATGCGTAAAGATGGACTATTACAATTTTATAGATGCTGTTGGCCTTGATGTCGAAGGCCGTTCTGTCAATATCCAGTTTAAGGTAAGAGAGCCCGGCAACAATGATTTGGTCTTTATCTGCCGTAGGATCACTGATGAAGATATAGTACGAAACCCCCATATCGGCTTTATATTTGGCGGCAAAAAATATTCATTCATTTTGAACAGCGTGGATATTTTCTGCGAAATGGTTAACGGAAAGATATACAACGTGCGGGCTACGGATCTGATGGCTCTGGAGTTTGATACAGAAGGCGCAGACAATCCATTTATTACAAACATCTGCCCTCAGGAGTATATTGATTCCTGCGGGAAGAAGTTCCTTTCCGGAAATTACTATGCCTTTATTTCCGTCGATAATATTATTGAACTGAAAAGGCGTCTGCTGATAGCAGAGAACCGGGAGTATTACGATGAGCATCCGTACCAGTAAAAATTCAAAACAGCAGATCCTGTCAGGCCGGTCGCCTGTCAGGACATTATTGGAAAGCATGCTGGCGGCAGCCATGGCATGGGTCGCCCGCAAGAAAGATAAAAATACCGGTAAAAGGATCGGAAAGGTCACCCAGGTTGAAGATATCGTGAAGTACGGCAAAGATACATTCAGTCTGTACGGCCGCTGCGGGGAAAAGACAATCAGCATAAACGATATTCGCGGGAAGGCAGTCTACCTCCGGGTCCTTCCTTCCGGCAGACTGGATACTGCAGACTATTTCATTTTCTGCATCGGCGTCGGCAGATACATCCTGACTGACTGGATGACAGTTTGGCGTACATTGAGCCAGATGTATCATCATAAAGGTACGGTCATATATAAGGATTGCTGGAGACTGGATCGAATCAGGTTTGTAACCTTGCTGCAAAAGGAAACATCTGATAAAATACATAGTATACATAAGGGCGATTTATAGGTCGAAAAACAAAAGGAAGAACTGGCGCGAAGCGTAAGCGGAGTGCCAGTTCGGACTACCTGAAAGGTTGTCCTAGGAATGAAATGACATTTGTTTTTTGTCCCAGAAATCGCCCGTTCTACCACTTCCCGGGATCAGACACCGGCGGGTGCATCGGGAAGGATCGGAGGAAGCTATGGTTCACACCTTTGAAATACTATACATACTTAACAGAAGAGAAGCAGCATATTGCGCCTTGAGGCTGAACCAACGCGTCAACGATGCAGAAAAGATCAGCAGAGAAGAGATACAGACATTCCTGCGTCCGATCCAGCTACGCAGAAAGAGTACAGGTATAAATTTCAAGGGACTCCGCATTCCTGGTATACACCAGATTAGTCTCGTAAAATATAAGGATGCCCCCGGTTGCTTCTTTTTATACATTATGATCGAACCGGAAGTTCTGCTAACAGGCGAGAATACGCTGGACGTTTTCTATTGTTCAATCCCCAACCTGAAAGAGTTACAGCAAAAATATGCCCAGGCTATTTTTCTGCTCTGGCCAAAAGCTTTCGAGGGCAGACCCCATCTGTCCCAGGTACGTTACCACGATCAGAAGCATGTACAGCCTGTGGAATGGAGCCTTGGCAGACTGTTTATGACCCCTTACCTGGGTCTTGCCTTACTGAGCCGCATCGACTTCTGCATTAATTGCAAACTGGATAATGCCAATCTGTACGTAGAAATGGTTAAGAGTTCCTACTACCATTCCCGGAAGAAAAACAAAAAATACAAAAATCTGAATCCGTTTTCGGAAGATAAAAGTTACGACGCTCTCTTTTACGATAAGACGTCCGGCTTCTGCATCTACAATAAGTTTAATAAGATGATGGATCCGGCAAAAGACAACATGCATAACATTGACCAGATCAGGGAAGATGCCAGAGATGTGATCCGGATTGAGCGGCCATTTTATAAGATTACAAAAGAAAAACTGTACAGGATGAGCGGTCTGATCGTGCCCAAAGCCCAGGATGGACAGGAGGCGCCATTAAAAATGGGCCCGCTGCCCCTGTTATGGAATGAGCGGATTGGCCTTTACAGCATTTTCAAAGAGTACCAGCAATGTGTCCTCGGAATCAAACGAAAACAATGGCACGATATTGTTGACCGTCCGTCTTTCAAATGGGTATCGACAAAAAGCAAAAAATTTAACCGCAAGCTGGATTCCCTCCTGGAAGAAGGACGGATAACGCGCCACCAGCACGATACCTTACTGAAAATGGCCTATGCCACGTCAGAAGCCCGCTCCGTAAAAAGAGCCGTCCATAACTGTAACGCCGGCACCGAAATCTGGTGGGAACACGACGAAGAAGGGAATAAAATACGGATTCCATTCCACCGGTCGGCTGGCAGCTTTATTGATACCTGGCACGACATGCACGAATTGGGTATGATGCTTTTCCGGATTCCGGGCGAACAGCCCCCGGTTGATGAACTGGATGCCAATTTTATCTTTGATACGGACAACTGGACCGGTATCGGAACAATGCTGGAAAAAGAATATTCCTCGCATTATGATTTCCTTCCGTACAAGGTCATCCGTGCATATGACAGCCCGGATCCGCTGGAGTTGCAGTACAATTATGAGGAAATAACCCGCATCATATACCAGCGCTTTCTTAAATATATTGAAGACAGCGAAAAAGCATATCAGGAACGCATGCGCAGAAGAAGAACGTAATTAAAAACGCCACTGTCACTTCCCATGACAGTGGCTGTTTTAGTATCTGGGTTATCTGTTCTACATTTTATCCGGCGGCGCTTATTATGTTTTTACGGTCATTCCTTTTTTACATATGCGGATTTCCTGTACCGTGCCAGTGATATCCATCTTCGTGACTGCTGCTGCCTCCTCCGCTGCCTCCAGAACTGCCTGTAATGCCTTTAAAAAGCATGTAAAGGAAAATATATATACCAGCCGTTAAAACGGCGCCTAAAATCAATTGCGGTGCTATGGAAAGGAATATCAGTCCGGCGATAATGTAAATAATCGTTTTCATCATGCTAGTTCTCCTTCTGGCTTAATTATATAATTTAAATAGTTATCCGTTTAATAAAATAGCCGCGCGCCGGATTTTGACGTTCCGACACGCGGCATTGCTTATTATAAGATATTCATATTATTAGGGTACGGTATTTTATTTTCCCAGTTTCGCTTCAATACGGGCCAGCGCAGCTTTCAATTCCTGTATTTCTGCTTTTTGCTCAGCGTTTTCTGCTCGAATGGCTTTGTTTTCTTCCAAAAGATTTGTAATCTGTTTCGCCATGGCTGCCTTGCTGGTGGTCACGCCTTTATCCAGCGCGAAGGAAACGCCGACATTCAGCAAATTTTCTCCGTTACCCAGGCTGCCGCCCATGCTGAACATCACCTTATCCGTAGGACGGTAGAACATGCCCAGTGCCATAGCGTTGGCGTTACGGTAATTGCCGAAGCCCGCCGCCATGGTGAACTTGTTATCCGTATCCATCGGATGGAGCGCTGCCAGTGCCGCCGCGCCGGCGCCCACTTTGTTGATCTTGCTGTCCACGTTGTCGATGCGGTGGTTGACTTCAGCTAGGCCTGTGCCGGTACCGGCTGTCAGTGCAGCCAATTCCGCATCCAGCGCCCCCAGGTTTTCACCTACGCTGTCAGATGCTTTCACATAGTTACCATCTGCAGTGGTACCGACAGCGGTATCCAACGCCTCCAGATTCTTTGCCGCGCTGTCAGCTGACTTAATATAATTGCCGTCAGCACTTACCCGGGTCTCCGTAAATACCTTGCCGCCGGTCATAATCCCCTCATCACCGGATTCCACTTTGCCGTCTGTCTTAACCGAAACAGTGTATGTGTCGACACCGCTGACATCCGATTTCGCAACGCTTACCGGACCGTCACCAACCACGTTGACAGCGCCTTTAGCAAGGTCTTTTATAACCGTTTTGCCGTCTTCTTTAATATTATCTAACGCTACATTTGCCTTGCCGGCCAACGCGGCCTTTGTATCCGCTTTATCCGCTTCATAAACGGCTTTGTCAAGTTTGTTGGTTTGTAAATCGCTAATATCATCCGCATTCTGTGTAATTGCGTCTTGCATCAGGCCAAGTGTTACAGCGGTTGCGGCTTTGTAGTCATTGAATACAGTTTTGTCAAGCTTCGCATCTGCCGCCGCTTTCAGCTGGGCCACATTGACAGCGTCGGTATCTTTGGATCCTGCCGCCACGCCGGTGATCTGGCGGGTAACAGAACCGTCCGCCGTGCCGATGGAAATCGCCGCATGGGTGGATGTCCACGCACCGGAACTATCTGAGGTAGTTGCGCCCGTTGCCGGATCGTAACCAGCCACGCCTTTGTCAACCGAAGCTACGGCTTCGCTGCCCAAGGCCACGCCGCCTACTGCTGTCACCAAAGTGTCGTTACCAATAGCAATGGCATTTTCCGTTTTGGCATCCAACACCTTGGCGTTTTTACCGATGGCATAGGTATAGGACGCTTCGGCAGTAGCGCCTTCACCGATTGCAACAGCACCTTCACCGGTACCAGGCACAAAGTTGACCCAAGTCACACCGTCAATGCTCGCTATGCTACCGACGCCTGTAATTCCGCCCAAGGCCGCCAGCGAATTATCGCCGAAAGCCCGGCTCTTTTTACCGAATGCAGTTGAAGATTCACCATGCGCCAGGGTGATGCCGACGCCTTTTTCTCCTACACCCCAGGCAACAGCACCCTTACCAGTAGCCTCCGTATAAATACCAAACGCTGTAGAAGCATCGCCGCTGGCCGTTGTCCCACTGCCAAACGCAGTGGAAGCGAACCCGCTGGCTGCTGTCTCAATACCAAACGCCGTGGAAGCAGTACCGCTGGCCGTGCCGCCTTTATAAGCTTTAGCTTTACCGCCATCGAAATACCCGCCCCAGGCGGTAGCAGATTCGCCGCTGGCTTCCGACTTCTGACCGAACGCCGTTGACCTTTTGCCGCTGGCAATTGTTCCATAACCGAACGCCGTAGCATGCCAGTCAGTAGCTTTTGAACCGCTGCCCCAGGCTGTAGCCTGGTCTGCCTCTTTCACATCGCATTCTTTGTAAGCTTCCCCGTATGAACTAAAGCCGTCTTTTAGCGTCGTTTCCGGGTTATTCAAATCTACAATCTTATATTTTTTTGTTCCTCCTTCTGTATAGTCGACGATGTATGCCACTGTTTTATCCGATCCGTAAAGAAGTTGTCCCGCCTGTGTCTCATAACCCCAGGCCGTGCTGTAGAATCCGAGGGCCATGGCTCTTCCCCCGAAGGCCGTAGCCCCGTTGCCGCCAGCTAATGTATTATATCCGAACGCCGTGGAATTTTGCCCATACGCTCTGGATGAACTGCCCCAGGCAGAAATATTGGTTGCTGTCCCAAAATCATTACTGGTTCCTGAAACTTTGGCAGTACCTTCATTATCTGCCCCCCACGCTACCGGTTCGCCATATCCCCCTACAAGATACGTGCCCAGCAATAACGTGCACAACACCCGCGCCGCCAAATACTTTTTGTTGGTTGTCCGGAATTTTGCCATGTCTATACCTCCTGTCCTTTAAAAAAATAACTATGCTACATTATAATTCAGAATATAATACTTCAATTTTATTATATATTATCTTCGCAAGTTGTACAAATTTTATTAACATCGATTTATTTCATTATAACAAAACAGCCGCAGAATAATCTACGGCTGTATCATTCTGTTCGTAATCATTTGGGACAACTCATATATGCTTATGAACTCGTTTCTGATTTTCATGATTGTCTATTCTATTCCCGCTATTAAGGCTGACGTTAAACCATAAAAAGATAACCGCGGCCGGCCCTCTGCCGCGGTTATCATGTATTATCTATACCCTCGTTGTATCAATTTTTGGTATATAAATATATCGTATAGTTGTATTTTGTTAAAGTCACCTGAATATAAATAAGGCCGGGTCCAGGAGTTTACCCTCTTGGCCCGGTCTTTTATAATACCCGCGCGCCGGACATATATGTTTCGACTTTTCTTTTCTGATTCCCTATGTTATAATGAACATAAGTTTTATATAATATAATGAAGGTGATATCACTGAAAGCGACATACAAACCCGGCCAGCAAGTTTACTTTCTTATCTGTGGACGATACGTCACGAAAGCGTCCGTAGTTACGGCGTCACCATCGTTCGTCACGATCAGGTTCAGCAAGAGGACGGAGGACTGTATTATCCGGTTGCCATACAGCCGGATTTTTACTACGGAAGAAGAAGCACGTAAACATATCCACCCAGATCTGCCGCCGACGCAGCCAGCAGTACGGGAAGAAAACGGCGAGTATATCTGTACCCGACGATGGGACCTGTGGGAATAAAAAATGGCCGCGCGCCGGACATATATGTTCCGAACTGCGGCAGTATTGAAAATGTTCAGACAGCATGGTATAATATGTAAAAGTAGTGCTTCGCATAAGTACTACCTTCCGTGTGTGCCGCCGGTCCCGCCAGTTCCGGCGGCATTTTATTTCCGGTATTCTCTTACATATCCATTTCCCTTATGATATAATACCCAAAACAATAACAGAGGAGATATCAGCTATATGAATAATCCCAAATTTTTAAACCTGTTTAATTCGGAAGAAAATGAAGTATTCGAATTTGATATGGATACGGTCGATCGTATTATTATAGCGCCCGCGCGCGAACTTATAAGTCCGGACATTAGAAAATCCGAAGATATAGACGCTACGGATATGGCTGTACGTATCCAATTCAAAGAAGACAGCTCCAGGGAATATTCACTCCGGCGCTATGAAATGGAATTCATCTATCCGTAACACATAAAAAAAGAGTACCCAGGGCGGCGTACCAGCTGCTCTGGGTATTTTTACTATCCTAATATCGAAGTCTCGATATTGTTCCCAACAGAACCCGTACAGGGGTGGTGGCGCACGGAAAAGCAGACATAACGTACTATCTGATAAACGAATATTTCGCCGTACTGATTGATGCAGAAGCCCTGTATTTATGTGGTTTTCAGAATTAACTTGTATGGGAAATGACGATAGTTTTATGATTGTCGAATATTTGTTCGTAATAAATCATGTCTGTAGAAATCCGGTTAATAAAAACTCAGGATTTTTTGAATCCGGAGGAAGGTTACAGCTCACAGTAAAGCTGCTCTGAATTAAGAAACTGAATACAGTCTCTGAAGACCTGGCCTGCAATTGCCGCAGAGCGGGCCATTTTTTTTACCGTACATTCCCAGACAACGAGGCATTTAATGTTATTTTCCGCCAGCATTTCCGCAACAGTACGATCGCGGACAATGTTACTTTCAAACTTTTTGTTCCAGAATTCCTGTCTGCTTTTCGGAACGTAAGCGTATTTGCATCCGCTGTGCCGGTGCCAGAAACAGCCGTGTACAAAGATTGCGGTATGGTATTTCGCCAGGTACAAATCAGGATGCCCCGGAATGTTGCCGACGTTCTTTCTGTACCGCAGACCTTTTGCAAACAGGAGCTTCCGGAAGAAGATTTCAGGTTTTGTGTCTTTACTACGTATGGCGGCCATGTTACGGCTTCGTTCTTCGCTGGATTTGATGTCCATTATTCCGTTTCTTTCTCCCGCACATAATCAATAAACTTCTTCACGCTCCAGATATGTTCGCGCCATTCACTGGGATATGTCGCCAAGTACTCGCCCGGTACTACCAGCGTAACCTTTTCCGCTGTCATTTCTTCCATTTGTTTGGAAGATATTCCCTGTTGCAACGTACACAGGTACTTTGTTTCGTCTCGCAGACGATCGGCTTCATTCAATATCTGCCGCCAGCGGTCTTTACAGGTGGTTTTTGCTGCCAAAGATGTCAGGTTTCCGGTTGAAAACGACGGGTTATGATAAGCGGCGCCTGATGGAAATATAAAATCCGGTGTCTTATTTCCTTCGGTCACGACTTGACCTTCATATGATATGCCGTTGCCATCAAAGAGGGCTGCCAAATGGTGTTCCAGGCTCTTTCCTGCACGGCTTTTGCGCCGGTTAATCAATGATTTAGCAAGGTCAATAAACTCGTCTATACTGCTGAATCCTCGCTCAATTGAGGGCCATTCCAAAGCGTGTTCTACTGCTTTGAACAATCTGTATTCTTCATTCGTCCAGTCAATCAGTTTGCTGTCTGGATTGGTACGGATGTATTCATCGTGATCGTATACCTCGCCTTGGATTCGCCTGGCCGCCTGTGCCATGACCTTTGTCTCTGGGAATTTTGCATCCGGCCCCAGACCGGCAATAAACCGGTTGATGGCAGCTTCCTCCCTGGCTTCAAACTGCATGGAGCCGGTTTCGATCAGGGCATTGGTCTGGGTAGGACTCATACCAAAAGCATCCAGGAACTGATCAATCAGGTCTGCGTTATCAAGGACAAACGCCTCGTAATCTTCTTCGGAATATTTCACCAATACAAACAGGGAACCGGTGTATTCAGGCCGCAAAAATTCAAAGCCACGTCCAAAGTTTGTAATCCGGTATTCGTTACGCGTTCCACGCCCATAATATATGAACCGGGTATCCGTTACCTTGCCGTCTTGCCAGGCAATCTTTACCCAGCGTTCCTGATTCTGTCCTTTATCAAAATACTGATTAAACAGTATTGGAACAGCTGGCTTGGATATGTACAGACCGGCCTGATGGGCCCCGGTCTTACCGGTATCGTTGGCTGCCAGAAACTTGCAGAAAGCCATTTTGCCGCCTATTACTGAAATTATCGCCTGCGATGCCAGATTCTGCATATCCATAATGGTATCCTTTCCTGAAAACAACTACGATTCAACAAGTGCTGATGCTGATTCCAGTTCGTTCAGCTTCGCTACAATCAGCTGTGCAACATTACTCATCAGCGGAACGACGACAGAATTGCCAAACTGTTTATAAGCCTGTGTGTCAGATACAGGTATCTTAAATGTATCCGGGAAGCCCTGTAGCCTTGCACATTCTCTGGGGGTCAGTTTACGTGGATTACGTCCTTTCTGTTCGATCAGCACCTCGGATCCGTCTTTATAGTATCTGGCGCTGAGCGTCCTTGCTATGCCGTTTACTGGCGCTATGCCGTAGCCAAAACCATTACCGGCTGCCTTATGCTTGGCGGCATAATCCTGAAGGTACTGCCACAGCTTGTCTGACAGCGTGTACTTATCGGAGACGTTATCCTGAAGTATGTCCGCAATTACCGGCTTTGGAGATACGGGAGTAATAGCGAAATCAAAATTAACGTTATCGCCGAAGCGTTTTTTATCAAAGCCAACGATAATAATACGTTCCCGGTGCTGCGGAACGTAATGCTGGCCGTCGATCACCTGGTAAAAAATATTATATCCCAGTTCAATCAGTGATTCCCTGATGACTTGGAATGTGTGGCCCTTATCGTGGCTGCAAAGATTCTTTACGTTTTCCAGCATAAATGCTTTCGGCCGTTTCTCTTTCAGAATCCTGCATACATCAAAAAACAGCGTGCCCTGTGTTTTGTCTTCAAATCCTGTAGCCCGGCCCAGGCTGTTCTTCTTCGATACGCCAGCAATCGAAAACGGCTGGCATGGAAATCCAGCTACCAAGATATCGTGATCCGGAATGTTATTCGCATCCACCTTAGTTATATCTCCGTCAGGTACTTCGCCAAAGTTGGAAAAATAAGTACGCTGACAGTATTTGTTCCATTCATTGGAATACACACAACGTCCGCCGGCCGTTTCAAAGGCAATACGCATACCTCCAATACCGGCAAACAGGTCAATAAAAGTAAAATTGCCGTTTTTCAGGCTGCGTTTCTGCTTCTGCTGTTCAAAAAGATCCATGAGGGCAAAAGATATGCATTCCTGAACGCTCTGCCCAGAGTATTTTGCATATTCGCCCAGTTCTTCATAAAGGACATCATCTAATCGTATATGTATCTGTTTAGCCATTATAACGCCTTTCGTTAATATAATTTCCTATCTGAAAGTATAGCACTTCCAAATGGAAATTACAACGAAAAGGGACATAAATGGTATATTATTTTTCCCGCTGGTTGGATCCGCCGGCATTACATTTTAAAGCCGGTGATTTGAGACTCCTGCCAAATAGTTAAAATCCCGGAAGTTTTTTATGATTCCTTCCGGGATAATTTATCGAAATGACTTACCTGCTAACAGTTTTCACCCAAAAATACATGCCGACGTTTTGGCCTTCATCAACATTGCCGTACAATGTTGTACTGGTAATTGTAGCCGTCCCTCCTTGATCCATACAGGAAGCTATCCTCGGTGCGTTTTCTTTATTTACGTTGCCGATCTTGGCATTGATGCCGCCGTGCCTGTATCGCACCTGTACACAGTTCTTATCCTGCTTACAACTGTGATCACGTACCAGAATTAAATCTGACGGCTGCATGTCCATATTGCCTGACATGATTCTTCGCAGTATTATCTGCCCGTCGCAAAATGTACTTCCTTTAAGCTGACAGTTTATATTCATCAGGTTATCCTTTCTCCCCGTATAGCCGATAGGTCAGCTGTAATTAAAACCGTTTTTATGACACTGATTTACGTATCTTCTTGCCTGCAAGTATGGCGCCCATGGTATCTGCCGCAGCCCGTTCAACATCTTCTACCACATGAACGTAAGTTTCCAGGGTAAACGCCACAGACGCGTGACCAAGGCGGTAGCTTACAGTTTTTGCATCCACACCGGCGGCCAACAGCTGCGTAGCATGGGTATGTCTTAACGAATGCATCGTAACGGTATCTGCAAGCCCAGCCTCAGCAACCATACGGTCAAAGACCCGTTCTCTGAAATTATCTAGCTGAACCGGATTCCCATATATTCCTGTAAACACAGTATTTAATCTGTTATGGAATAAATCGCCCAGGTCAAACCCATATTGTTCCTGGTAGTTTTTCCACTCCTGCAATTTTCCCATACTGTCGGGATCAACACTGATTGTACGAACGCTGTTTTTAGTCTTGGGCGGTTCCAGCTTTCCGTTCCGCAATTTATGCCTGATGCTTATAGTTTTGTCACTGAAATTAACTGAATCCCAAGTAAGGCCGAATACTTCTCCACGCCGCATGCCCGTTGCCAGTGTAAGCCTGATAACCGTAGCCCACTGCCTGATCAGATACTGCATGTCTTCATTTTCCAGGCCTTGCTCATCAAGTTTATAGTATTTACCGCTGTCTGCTACAGCCAGCAGCCGCTGGATTTCATCATCATTAAGAAAACTGATTTCACGGCGTCCGTTATAACGTGGCGGTTTCGTCTTCTTTGCAATATTGTCGGTCAGAAGTCCGTTATCAACTGCAGACTGCAAGCAAGATATGAGCGTTCCTCTGATGTTACGCACCGACTTTACTGACAAGCCCTGTCCGTCCGACTTCCGGCCATGCTCCCTGAGATGTGTAATTATCTGCTGTACATCTACAGGAGTAAGGCTGGAAAGTTTTTTCCGGCGGAATTCTTCCGGGATATAACTCAGTAAGAATTTATAGTTGTTAACCGTTGAATCAACAACAGTTTCAGGTATGACTGCGGTGCCCCACCTTTCACACCATTGACCAACAGTAACTGCATCACCGCAATTATCAGTGTTTGCACGCATCTGTTCAACACGTTTTTCCAGCGCTTTGCGGGTTTTTGCCTGCAGAATTTTCCGAACCGATTCGCCATCAATACCCCGCACGTGGTACTGGTACTTCCAACATTCCTTCCGGTCACGCTTGCTGCATTTAGAAGCGGGGTCCAGTCTTTTAGTACAGCTTTTAAATTCCTTGCACTTTTCGCATTTTACAGGTACAATGTGAAGGTAGGAACCTTCACCCTTTGATCTTCTTGCCATTAGGTTTCCTCCTTGATTTTATGAACTTTTTTTACTAAGATGCACGGCTGGTCAATGAAAGCCTGAGCCCAGGAAGCCGGGATGGCAATTTTTCTGCCAATCTTACGGGTTGGGATTTCGCCGCCTGCTATCATCTTATACACCATGCCCTTGCTGACGATACCGCCTAACTCGGCGTGAAATTCTTTAACGGTATAGAACCGTCTGGTTAAACTTGCTTCGTTCATTGTTTTTCTCCTAGTTATTGATTCCTGTCTTTTTTCTTTTTAATTATTAGGATCAGCGACAGATGACCTCGTTTCTCTGTCCATAGATATAATACATCTCTTTTTGTAGATTTGTCAACCCCTTTTTTGGGCTTTTAGGTGATTTTTTATGAATTTTTTTATGAAAACATTACAAAACCGTTTACAATGCCTTCGCCTAGCCTATTCTTTGCCTGTATTGGATGCAGAGTGGGTATGCGGTATCAGTCATTCTTCCATCAATTTCTGGGAGCGTGGCAAGCGTATTCCGTCTGCAGACGGTTTATTGCAGATTGCTTCTTCTTTTGGTGTGTCTACTGACTGGCTCTTTGGCATTAGCGATACTGCCTATACGTCTGATTCAATCCGGTGCAGTGAAAGCTTACACCTGGTTAAGAACAACCTGCTCCACCAAACTCTTGCCAGCATTTTCGATGATGACAAATACGCCGCAGAATTGTTTTTTCAATACGGCAATAATGTTGAAGCGTTCTCTCTTCAGGCCAGAGCAGACGTAATTGTTTCCTGTTTATATTTGCGGGGCTATGATAACTACTTTGCCGCTGATGCAAAACGTACTCCTGTTGCCCAGCAGAAGGCCAGAATGTATGAGATGCGTGATGGACTGCTAAAGGTACTGAAAACAAAGGAACCATTTAGTACCTTACGGTCACCGTTAAATTAAAATAGCTGCTCCGACAGTCTTGTCGATGCAGCTTTAGCATTTAATGGTTCGTTTATATTCATTTTTAGCATAAGCAACGTATAAGCAACGTCTTGAATAAATTAACAAAAAACAAAAACAGCCATGTGGGCTTCAAACCCGCATGGCTGCTTGATTTTTAATTGGTGGCCCCGGAGGGATTCGAACCCCCGACCTTTTGGTTCGTAGCCAAACGCTCTATCCAGCTGAGCTACGGAGTCACATCATCGCTGTTTTCAACAGCAAAGCTATTATAACTAAAACGGAATGGATTGTCAATACTTTTCGTTGAAATTTAACGGATTTTTATCAATTATTCTATTTGTCCTTTGGCCTCCTGATTCTTTTCCAGGCAAATCGTACCGTCAAAGGTTATCGCAGCAATACCGGTGTAAAATCCTGTGTATCGCAGGAGACCAGTTTATACTTACAACCGTCCCGTTCCCCTTCAAAAATGGATGCAGCTCCTTCTGCTCCGTGGATATGCCCGAACACACAGGTTTTTATCCCGTATTCCTCAATCATCTGTTTAAACACAGAATTTTCTTCCTGTGAATAAAAAGGCGGATAATGCAGCGCTAAGATGATGTCTTCAAAGCCTTCCTTCTTCGCCGCGTCCAAAGAAGCCCTGATCCGCAGCTCTTCGTGGCGGAGAATGCTGTCGTCCGTTTCCGGCTTATAGCCTTCGCACGCAGGCGTCAGCCATCCCCGGGAACCGCAGATGGCAAGTTTCATATCTACAGTGTTTACAGGATAAAAATTATTTTGCAGAAAAAAGAACGCGTTGTCTGTCGCCTTCTTCATTTTGGCCAGCGTGGTCCACCAGTAATCGTGATTCCCCCGGAGCATAACTTTCTGTCCCGGCAACGCAGCAATTTCCTGTAAATCGTCTTCGGCAGCCGCCTGCAGTTTCATTGCCCAGGAAATATCACCGCACAGGATCACAAGGTCTTCGGGCGATACTGTCTGTTTCCAGTTTTCTATCACGCGCTGCCGGTGCTTCAGCCAGTGTTCACCGAACACCGTCATGGGTTTTGTTTCAGGGACGCCGGAAAAATGCAGGTCCCCGATGGCATAAATGTGCACGTTTCTCGCCTCCGCTAATAAGATTGATCCGCGTTTCCCCTGCCTCATAAAATCCTTTGTACAGATAAAATCCCGAGATTCTATCAGCAGTATTATTGTATCACAAACCGGTTCGAAACAAAAATACTTTGCAGTTGCTGAACGTGTTTTCTTCCGGCATCGCAACGGTTACATTTTTTTCACATTTTTGCCTGACTTTTGTTACAAACTTTTTCACACATTCCTTATAATAAACTTGGTCCGGCAGAAATGCTTGTCCGGTCCCTCTCGATAACACATTGCAGTATGCGCTCTCACACGGAAAGCGGTTGCAGCCCGCAGCATCTTCGCAGCCGGATATCCTGTCACAGCCGGCTTTCCGCTCATTGTAACGATTCAGGAGGAACAACAATGGACGCTCAGACCAGAATGGAAATTCAGAACCTGACGGAACAGCAGCAGCAGTATGTAATACAGACATTGCCAGCAAAAGAAAAATCCCTTTCCTCTGCTTACATTTTCTGGGTACTGTTCGGGGCACATTATTTCTATTTGAACAAACCGTTTAAAAATCTCTTTTTGTGGGCACTATGTTATATTTACATCGGCTTTGTCTGGTGGTTTTTCGATCTTTTCCGTATGAAAAGCCTGGTTGCCGACTGCAACCGTGAAATTGCCAGAAAAGTAATCCACGACGCAATCCTGCTGTATCCGAAACCGAAGAAGGTACACGGCGAAACGATTGACGCGGAATTTGAAGAAAGCACAAAAGAAAATGCATCCTGAAAAATTGAAACAGAACGGTACACTTACGACAAACCGGCATCAGCTTTGGGCTGATGCCGGTTTTCATTGGTTTTGCAACAGACATTGGTTTTGTACCAGACATTGGTCTTGCAGCAGAAACAATAGGTTATCTGTCTGCAGCCGCCTGCCGGTCACATTTCCGCACTGTCAAACAGCAGGGTTACCGGTCCGTCGTTTATGGAATGTACCTGCATATCGGCGCCGAATTCCCCGTGTTCCACGGCAAAGCCTCTGGCACGGCAGGTCTCCATAAATTTTTCATACAGGGGGATGGCCAGTTCCGGTTTGGCCGCGTGGGAAAAGCCGGGACGGCGCTTTTTCAGATCAGCATACAGAGTAAACTGAGAAATGACTAACAAAGCCCCGCCCACCTGATCCAGGCTCAGGTTCATCTTGCCGTTCTCATCCTCAAACACCCGACAGTTACAGATTTTTTCCGCCAGCTTATCCGCTATGGCGTCCGTATCTTCGGGACCGATGCCCAACAGGATCAGAAATCCCTGTCCGATTTTACCTGCTGTTTTTCCTTCAATCACTACTGACGCTTCTTTTACTCTGGTTACTACTGCCCGCATAAATACACTCCTGAATAGTATGTTTAGTTTAGAAAAAAGAGCTTTTGTCCTGCTTGTCAGACAAAAGCTCTGTCCTGATTACCATGCGCTGAGAATGCTGCCTTTGAAGTGGTCCAGGATAAATTTCTTGTTTTCTTCCGAACGGTACACTTTCTCAATCTGTTTGATCCGTGGATCGTTAACATTCTTTTCCGTTGTAACAAAAATGTTTACATAGGGATTGTCCGCACCTTCCACAATGATGGCGTCCTTTAACGGATTCAGCCCTGCAGGCAGCGCGTAATTCACATTGATGCAGGCGATGGTCACGTCTTTGATGCTTCTGGGAATACCGGCTGCGTCCAGTTCCTGAAATTTAAAATTGTGTTTGTTTTCAACAACATCTGTTAATGCGGTCACCGAATTGGTTTTATCTTTTACTTTGATCAGCCCCGCATTATCCAGCATCAGCAGCGCGCGGCCGCCGTTGGACGGATCGTTGGGAATCGCTACCGTAGCGCCGTCGGGAATCGCCTCACCTTTTTTCACTTTGGTGGAATACACAGCCATCGGGAAAATAACGGTCTTAAAGCATTCTTTTAATTTAAAGCTGGGTTCTTTTTTCAGGGTAGCTGCCAGATAGGGCGCATGCTGCATGCTGTTGGCAAACAGTTCCCCCTGGTTCAGGGCTACGTTGGGCGTTACGAAGTCGTTAAACTCCACAACTTCGATTTTCAGGCCCTGCTTTTCCGCCAGTTTCTTTACGTTATCCATGATTTCAGCATGGGGCCCTGCAGTTACGCCGATTTTAATCGGTTTCTCTGCCACCGGCGCCTTCTTTTCTTCTTTCTTATCTCCGCCGCCGCAGCCCGTCAGGCTGAACGCCAGAAGAGCCGTTGCCAGAATCAGTGAAACTTTTTTCAAAAACATGCTAAATCCCCCTCTGTTATCCTATTTTTCTCATATCATATTTAAAAAGTATGATATAGAACTATTATTTCAAATTATAACCAACTTTGCCTTTCTGTCAATAAAATTTAATATTTCGTATACGGTTTTTCTGCAACAAAGCAGAATTTCGGAACAGAATGTACAGTAAGTTACACTAAAAAGGCTTCCTTGCTGGAAGCCTTTTATTTTGCACGATTCGTTATCCTCAGACTCTGCCAAACGGCTGCTTTAACCGGAACTTTTCCGGGATGTGGTCATCCTTACTCCAGGCTGCAATGACCGCATGACCATTTTCATCGATCTCCACAATGTTCAGGGCGCCGTTGCTGATGGGATGCTGCCAGATTTCATCCAGCGGGATTCCCGCAACCGTCAGCAGGATGCTGCTGATACACATCATGTGGGATACGATCAACACAGTTTTTCCCTCATGCTTTTTTACGATTTCCCAGAATGTTTTCCAGGCCCTGCGCTGTGTTTCCGTAAACGGTTCCCCGCCTTTAAGGCGGATCTTCGTGGGAGCGGTACGCCAGACATCATACCAGCCCGGATATTTTTCGTCAATTTCCGAGACCAGCAGTCCTTCCCACTCTCCTACGCCCATTTCCTTTAGCCCGTCTGTGGGACAGATGGGGATATCTCTGTCGCCCCGGATGATCTCCGCTGTTTCCACCGCACGCTGCAAAGGGCTGGTATAAATCGCATCCAGCTTCATATCCCGCAGTCCGTTTCTGGCAAAACCGGCCTGCTGTCTTCCCGTATCATTCAGGGGTATATCTGAAAGTCCCTGGAAACGATGCAGCACATTCCATTCTGTTTCCCCGTGACGAATTAAGATCACTGTTGTCTTCATGGTCACTTTACTGTTTCCGCAAAAGCCCGGCCATACTGACGGCATTCTTCCATGTGCGCTTCATCAGGCACCCACTGGCAGCGGATGCCGTCATTGACAATGGCAAAACCTGCGCCCTGCAGCAGTTCCGTCATCTGCTTTACCGCCTCGCCGCTCCAGCCGTAACTGCCAAAGGCCGCCGCTTTTTTGTTTTTAAACTTCAGGCCCCGGATCAGTTCCAGCATGCCGCCGATGGAGTACGCAAACCCGTAATTGATCGTAGGCGAACCAACCAGGATCGCTTTGGACTTAAACACTTCCGTGGCAATATCGCTTTTGTCTTCTTTGGCCGCGTTCATCAGCTTAATGACAACATCCGGATCTGCCTGGCGGATTCCCTCAGCGATGCACTCCGCCATACGGCGGGTGGACTCCCACATGGTGTCGTATACAAAGGTAATCTGGTTTTCCTGATAATTGGCCGCCCATTTCTGATAGGTCTCCACGATCTGCATGGGGTTATCCCGCCAGATGATGCCGTGGCTGGGGCAGATCATATCCACCGGCACGTTCATGGCCAGGATCTCTTTGATCTTCCGGGTCACCATGGGACTGTAGGGATTTAAAATATTCACGTAGTACTTCATGGCTTCGCTGTACATTTCATGGGCATCCACCTTATCGTTGTACAGCTCTTCACTGGCAAAGTGCTGGCCGAAGCCGTCGTTGCTGAACAGAATGTTTTCCCCGGTCATGTAGGTGAACATGGTGTCCGGCCAGTGCAGCATTGGCGCTTCGATGAAGATAAGTTTGGAATCGCCCAGGTCCAGGGTGTCTCCAGTCTTTACGTTTACAAAGTTCCAGTCCTGATGATAGTGCCCCCGGATAATGCCCTCGCCCTTTTTGGTACAGTAAATGGGAACATCCGGAATCTCCCGCATCAGAGCAGGCAAGGCGCCGCTGTGATCTATCTCGTTGTGGTTCATGATTACATAATCGATCTTCGTCAGGTCGATTACTTCTTTTAAATTGTTCACATACTCTTCATCATAGGGCTTCCAGCAGGTATCGATCAGTGCGGTCTTTTTGTCCTGCACCAGATATGAGTTATAAGAAGACCCTTTATAGGTAGACAGTTCATGCCCATGGAAATACACTAATTCCCAGTCGATCTTTCCTACCCAGGTCACTTTATCGGTAATTTTTTTAGCCATGCAACGTCTCCTTTCAGACTTATCCGCCGGCTATCGATAAAATCAGTCCGGTTGTTTTTCTTAGGGAAGCACTGTTTAAATGCGAAACCGTGTTGGCTTCCCGATTATCTGTGACTGCGGAAATAATTTAAGGCTACATCCGGGAACAGGGCGTAAGACAGTACGTCTTCCACGCTGAGACCGGGATATCCCGCCTCATCCAGACGGTCCCGCATCGTCGAAAGCTGCGGCTTAATGTCATCGGCAGGACGGTGGTCGATAACCGGTTCGTCGCCGATGGCCAGCCTCTTAACTTCCGGGTCGATGGGGCCTGCCGTTTTGCCGTAGCGGCCCCGGATCAGTTCTTTTACTTCACGGGGGATCATCTTGTAGCGGCCCATTGCCACGTTCATAACCGCCATGGAACCTACGATCTGGCTGGTCGGCGTAACCAGGGGCGGATAACCCAGATCTTTCCGCACCTTGGGCATTTCCTTCAGCACTTCATCCAGTTTGTCGCCGATTCCCATGCCTGCCATCTGGCTGCGCAGGTTGGAGAGCATACCGCCGGGAATCTGGTACAACAAAACTTTTGGATTTACGTTAAAGTTCGGGTTCACATGGAACTCATTGACTATTTTGCTCTTTACGCCGGTAAAATATTCCGCCAGGTCATTCAGGACTTCCAGATCCAGTCCGGTATCCCGTGGGCTTTCCTTCAAGGTCGCCACCATGGCTTCCGTACAGGGCTGGCTCGTCGTTCCGGAGAAGGGGGCCAGCGCCGTATCCAGAATATCCACACCGGCTTCCGCCGCTTTCATGGCCGTCATGTGGCCCAGACCGGTGGTGCAGTGGTTATGCAGTTCCAGCGGAACCGTAATTTCCTTTTTTAACGCTTTGATCAGCTTTTCTGCGCCATAGGGGCTCAGCAGGCCGGCCATGTCTTTAATGCAGATGGAATCCGCCCCCATCTGTACCATTTCTTTTGCCAGCCGCACAAAGTCTTCCGGTTTATGGTAAGGACTGGTGGTATAGACCAGCGCGCCCTGCATATGGGCTCCCGCCTGCTTTCCTGCTCTGAAGGATGTTTCCAGATTTCTCGTATCGTTAAGGGCATCGAACACACGGATAATGGACACGCCATTCTCCACGCTCTTCTTGATAAACTCTGTTACCACATCGTCTGCGTAATGATTATAGCCTAATAAATTTTGTCCGCGCAGCAGCATCTGGATTGGTGTTTTCGGCATACGGTGCCGTAAAATGCGCAGGCGTCCCCAGGGATCTTCGTCCAGAAAACGCAGGCAGGCATCAAAGGTAGCGCCGCCCCAGGCTTCAATGGCATGATAACCGACATTGTCAAGTTTTTCCAGAACCGGAATCATATCCTGCACCCGCATCCGGGTCGCAACCAACGACTGCGGACCGTCCCGCAATACAGTTTCTGTAATTTTTAACGGTTTTACTTCTGTCATCGTAACACTCCTTTACCGAACTATTTAAAATGAATCGTATTGCCTGTGAAAGATTGTTATGCAGAATCTTACTCCCATATTATAACACAGAAAGACCTGTATGTATACAAAATACAATGCGAATCAGTCCTGATTAAAACGCAAAAAGACTGCGGGATCACCACAGTCTTTTTTATAAAAAATATTGAAATATTATGCCTTTTGCTTTTCCGCCCGGTTGATGGCGCAAAGGATTCCCAACAGAGAAGCCACAACGATACCGCTGTGGATACCTACGCCGAAAATGTGATTCCCATCCGGTTTCTGGAGCTCAATATAGCAGATTGCTTTCGCATTGGAGCCGACGCTGATTGCATGTTCGTCGTAGTTAATAAACTTGTAGCCGGTAACGCCTACTTTAGCCAGCGCATTAAAGAACGCATCGATGGGGCCGTTCCCCCGGCCCATCATGTCCATGTGTTCGCCGTCCACGGAAATGACGCCGGTAAAAATCGTCGGATTATCGTTATCCTTTTCTTTATGCTTTTCGTAAATAAAATGGCGTTCGATCAGTTCGTATTTGCCTTTCAGCTCAATAAACTCTTTATTGAACAGGGAAACGATCTGCACCTCATTCAGTTCATCGCCGTAGGCATCGGCTGCGGCTTTGACAATATCTCCGAATTCCGGCTGCATGGCCTTGGGCATGCGGTACCCTTTTGCCTGCTCCAGCACAAAGGCCGCGCCGCCCTTGCCGGACTGGCTGTTAATACGGATGATCGGCTCGTACTGCCGGTTAATGTCTTCCGGATTGATGGGCAGGTACGGAACCTCCCAGTAGTCCGTCCCCGTATTCTTCATATAATCAAAGCCCTTTTTAATGGCATCCTGATGGGAGCCGGAAAAAGCGGTGAAGGCCAGACTCCCCACATAAGGCTGCCGGGGCGGTATTTCCATCTTGGTACACTCTTCATATACTCTGCCGACGGATAAAATATCGTGGAAATCCAGCTTCGGATCCACGCCCTGGGTGTACATGTTCAGCGCCACCGTCACGATATCCAGATTGCCGGTACGTTCCCCGTTGCCAAACAGGCAACCTTCGATCCGGTCCGCGCCGGCCAGCAGCCCCAGTTCCGCGCAGGCCACGCCCGTGCCCCGGTCGTTATGGGGATGCAGGCTGATGATGGCCGCTTCCCGGTTGGGCAGGTGCTTGATAAAATATTCGATCTGGTCCGCATAGGTGTTGGGCGTACACATTTCAACCGTCGCCGGCAGATTGATGATGACCGGATTTTCTTTCGTAGCGCCCAGCGCTTCCATCACTTCATGGCAGATACGAACAGCAAAATCCTGTTCCGTTCCCGTATAGCTTTCCGGAGAATATTCGTAGCGGATGTTCATGCCGCTGCGGGCTATTTCCTCTTCCGTCAGCTGGCGGATCAGCTTCGCGCCCTGCACGGCAATGTCCACAATGCCGTCCATGTCTTTCTGGAAGACGATTTTGCGCTGCAGGGTAGATGTGGAATTATAAAAATGAATGATAACATTTTTTGCGCCTTTGACAGACTCAAATGTTTTTCTGATCAACTCCGGTCTTGCCTGCACGAGAACCTGCAGCGTCACATCATCCGGCACCATGTCCTGTTCGATCAGGGTACGGATAATTTCATATTCGGTTTCGGAAGCAGAAGGAAATCCGATTTCAATTTCCTTAAAACCTATATCTATCAGAGTACGGAACATGCGCAGCTTTTCATGCAGCTGCATAGGCGTAACCAGCGCCTGGTTGCCGTCCCGCAGATCTACGCTGCACCAAACGGGTGCTTTGTCAATAATATGGTCAGGCCATTCACGGTGTTCCAATGGAATCTGCGCAAAGGGAATATATTTCTTTGCCGGTGCTTTCATTTTCGACTCCCCTCTTCCTGCTTGCTTATTATACAATAATATAATACTGTAATTGTGTCGATAATTATAACAACAAGCTACTAATAAGTCAAACCGATTTATTTGACCTGATACATTTTTTTTCATATAATTTATAGAAACAATATTACAGTGCGCGCAACATTTGCACGGCCACTGCCAATCACTGTATTAAGGAAGTGTTACGTTTTATGGTGGATGAAAACGAACTTTATCAATATCTGATAATCCTTTTCATTTTTCTCTGCGGTTCTGCTTTTTATTCTGCTTCAGAAACCGCTCTCAGCACTGTCAATAAGATACGCATCAAGAACCTGGCCCGTAACGGAGACAGGAACGCAGCCGGAATTTTGAAACTGGTGGAGCATTTCGACGAGGTCCTGTCAACCATTTTAGTTGGCAACAATCTCGTGAACATCGGCACGGCATCCATCGCCACCCTGCTTTGTATCAAGCTGGTAGGAGATGAAAACAGCGTTTCCGTCGCTACTGCCGTCACCACGATCGTCATCCTGATCGTAGGGGAAATTTCCCCAAAAAGCCTGGCCAAGGAATATCCTGAAGCCTTCCTGTTATCGTTCCATAAGTTGTTATGGTGGAATACCCGGTTGTTTACGCCGCTGAATCTGTTCTTCAAAAAGCTGAAGGACGGGCTCAGTCATATCGTTTCCGGCAAGAAGGAAGCAAAGCCGACCATCACGGAAGCAGAATTGAAAGTCATGGTAGACGAAGTAGAAAACGAGGGAACCATCAGCGAAGATGAAAGCGACCTTATCAAATCGGCAATTGAATTCAACGATATCCGGGTCAGGGAAATCTACACGCCCCGGGTAGATATGGTCGCCTGCAACATCACTGACAGCAACGCGGAAATCTACCGGCAGTTTACCACAAATCATTTCACCCGCTTACCGGTCTATGACGCGGAAGAAAACACCATCATCGGCCTGTTGCACGCCAAGGACTTTTACAATTCGTATTTAAAGAATCCGAAATTCAACCTGAAAACCATTATTAAGAATATTGCGTATGTACACCGTTCCACCAAAATATCCCTCTTGCTGAAAAACCTGCAGCGCAACAAACTGCAGATGGCTGCTGTCATTGACAGTTACGGCAGCGTGGCCGGTATTGTTACGATTGAAGATATCATGGAAGAACTGGTAGGCGAAATCTGGGACGAACACGATGATGCTGTTTCCGTTTTCCACAAGCTGGGAAACAACAAATATCTGGTTTCCTGCGACAGCAACTCCCGAAATGCCAACCTCCGGGATCTTTTTGATTACATTCAGCTGGATTTCGATCTGTACAATCTGGAAAACCAGTCTATCAGCGGCTGGGTCATCGACTCATTGGGTGAAATTCCCAAAAAGGGAGACTCTTTCACCTATCAGGACCTGCATGTAGAAGTTACGAAAGTGGAACAGCATCGGCTAAAGAAAATTATCGTAACACATATGGTGAATAGCTAGAATAAAGAAATTTTTACTTATTGGTTGGCGTCTTATACCCAAAATGCTGACGGAACAGTTTCCGCAGCCCGTCCACAACAAGGATGGATACGGCACAAAGCAGAACGAAGCTCCATTCCTGCCCATTCAGCGGAGCCGTCCGGAGTACGCTGCCGCCAAACAGCGTCAGCAGGAACTGGATCAGGATGATACCGCCCATGACCTGCAGAAATCCCGGATTCTTCCCTATATGGTCCAACAGGTCCAGACCTTCCACCCTTACATTGAACCCGTTGGCAACCGCCATGAAAATATAGGCACAGAAAAATCCCGTATAAGTATAAATGTGATCCGGGGCATCACGGAAAATGGAATCCACCCAGCTGCATTTATAAAAGGCAACCGCCACGAGGGTCATCCACAGACCGCTCAGCACAATGGTTGACATCATGCCCCTGGATACCAGCGGCGCGCTGCGTTTCTTCGGTTCTTCCCTCATGTAACGGTCCAGGGCCGGCTCCCCGCCGAAGGCCAGCGCAGCCAGCGTATCCATCACCAGGTTGATCCAAAGAATCTGAATGATGGTCAGGGGCTTTTCCACACCGATAAAAGGCGCGATAAAATTGATCAGTACCGCAGAAAAGTTAATGGAAAGCTGGAACGCGATAAACTTGCAGATAGAATTGTAAATCGTCCGTCCGTACAGGATCGCCTGTTTGATGGACAGGAAGTTATCGTCCAGAATGACAATATCGCCTGCCTCCTTGGCCACCTCTGTTCCGCTGCCCATGGCAAAGCCTACATCGGCCCGCTTCAGAGCGGGGGAATCATTTACGCCGTCACCGGTCATGCCCGTTACCAGGTTCATTTCCTGGGCAATACTGACAAGACGCAGTTTGTCCAGAGGCAGTGCCCGGGATACCACCCGAAGATCCGGCAGATTTAATTTTACCTCTTCATCGGACATGGCCGCCAGTTCCTGACTGGTCCAGACCTGATCCTGAGGATTCCGTAAAAGTCCGGCGTCTCTGGCAATGGCCACCGCGGTTTCTTTCCGGTCCCCGGTGATCATGACAATCTGCACACCGGCTTCATGCACTCTTTTAATAGCTTCCACCGCTTCCGGACGCACCTCGTCCCGGATTGCCAGGATTCCCGTCAGGGCCATTCCCTTTTGCGGAAGTTCCGGCCCGTACACGGCTTTTGGGAAGGTACATAAGGCCAGCATGCGGATGGCCCGTCCTGCCAGTTCCACCATCTTCTCATCCAGAGATTGCTTCATGTCCTCCGTGAAAGGAAGGCAGTGCCCCTTATCATCCCAGTAATAATCGCAGTACTGCAGCAGTTTTTCCGGCGCGCCTTTGGCCAGGGTATATTCACTGGCGCCCTGCACTCCCGCAAAGGAGTATTTTGTGGCGCTGTTAAAAGGAACAAATGTATTCCGTAACGGCATCTGCAGCTTGCGGTAGTCGCCAATATACCGGGTCAGGGCCCGTTCCGTAATATTGCCGCCCACAATGGCGCCTTCAGCAACGGCGGCCGAGGTATTGAGGACCACGTTTTCATAGGCCATTTCCCGGATTGGGACAGGCAGCTGGTCAAAGGCTGCGTATTCCTTCAGGTCGCCGGTGATAAAGTCCACAACCTCCAGCTGCCCTTTGGTAATGGTACCGGTTTTATCTGTAAACAGCAGGTTCAAACTGCCCGCCGTCTCAATCCCTGTCAGTTTGCGAACCAGCACGTGATCGTTCAGCATCTTCCGCATGTTCAGGGAAGAAACGATGGCAATCATCAGAGGCAATCCTTCCGGCACTGCCATCACGATGATGATGACAGCCAGGATCAGCGCCTGTACCACATCGCTGAGGACCTGGGCAGTGTTTGCAGCATAGGCAGCCCAGCCTCCGGCCATGAACAGTTTGTGCAAAAGCACCGCAAAAAATATCAGAATGCCTCCGGCATAACCGAAGCAACTGATTTTGTCTGCCAGGTGCTTCAGTTT
The DNA here is from genome assembly GCF_056977735.1 of Succiniclasticum sp. Classification (NCBI taxonomy): domain Bacteria; kingdom Bacillati; phylum Bacillota; class Negativicutes; order Acidaminococcales; family Acidaminococcaceae; genus Succiniclasticum; species Succiniclasticum sp. The sequence continues at coordinate 63,526 of NZ_DBMCWA010000001.1, read as the reverse complement.
CAGTTTCAGCGGACTGTCCCGGTCCACTTCTTTCAGTTCCTGGGTCAGCTGGCCGTATACGGAAGCGTCTCCAATCTTTTCCGCCCGCATCAGACCCTGCCCCTCCACTACGACAGAACCACGGTACAGGCAATACGGATTCAGAAAATCCGTTTCCCCGCCCCAGGAAAAATCAGGAGGAGCCGGTTTTTTTCCTGCTTCTTCACTTTCCCCGTTCAACGCCGCCTGATCCAGCTTCAGGGATCCATCTAGCAGCACACCGTCAACCGGGACCTTATCCCCGCTCTCCAGCTGCACCGCGTCCCCGACTACGATGTCATCGATGTGCAGTTCCACAGGCTGCCCGTCACGCCACACTTTACAGGTAATACGGCTGGCTTCTTCCTGCAGTTTCTGAAAGGCGTTCTCATTGTTATATTCAGACAACGTAGACACAAAAGTTGCTAATAGAATTGCCACAAAAATGCCCGCTGTCTCGATCCAGTCCGCATGCCCCATGTAAACAAAGACCACATTGACGAGCAGTGCCACAATGAGGATCCGGATGATGGGATCCTGAAAATTATCCCAGAGTTTTTCCCAAAATGTCTGGCGGGGTGGCTGGCTTAATGCATTGTTGCCGTATTTTTTTAATGACTGTGCAGCTTCTTCGCTGGTCAGGCCAATTTTCGTCATGAAATCTCCTAATAGTTAAGACAAATTGTTACTGTGCATAAAAATAATGCGGAAAGGATAAGACATCGCAAAACCGTCCGCGATTGCTATTCCATGGATTCATTCGCCTGTGGCTTCGGAACTCGGGACTTCGTCCCTCAAACAGCCTCGCCACGACGGCAAATTTCATCTCATGGAATAGCGCAATCGCTTCCGATGTTTTGCTCATGTCTTGTCCTTTTCCGCATCATTATTAATGTACAAGATGAATCGGGCTTTCATCTTTTGCTTCTTCTTCCACATTTACACCTACCGGGCCGCCAACTACGGCAGGCAGACGAAGCAACTCGCTTTCCAGATGGGGTTGGATCACATTCAGCAGCATGACCATGATCACTTCCGGATCAAAGGTTTCATCGTTGGCGATCAGGCTGCAGTCCAATTCCAGGTTCCCGTCCGGGGTCACGATATATTTGAAGGCACCGAAGCGGTGATTGAGCTGGTTCAGATATTCCAGGACTTTAGCCTGGTTCTGCTCATTCACGACTTTATGACCCACCAGCACTTTGATCATACCGTAAATCGAATCGTTCAGCACTACCTGGACGAACTGCTGCTGTCCTGCAGTCTGCAATCCGCTGAAATACACCACCGTACGGAACTGATCGTCGTATGCTTCTTTATGGAAGCCGCTTACCTCACGCTCCTGCATAAACTTATCAAATTTTTCCGCTTTCACTCTGGGCGGATTTGCGTTTCCCATCTGATCCTGTAAACTTTCCAATGCCATGTTAAACACCTCTCAACATATTAAATAGTTTTAATAAAAATTTATTGTCCGGCTGCCACAACTGTCATCCGGTTTAAAGGAACCGCCGATCCGCAGCAGTTTCTTATAAAGCATGATCTGTACCACATACAGTAATATTTATTATATCATAAAGAAGCTTTTTCCTGCCAGTACAGGGAATGGATTTCCTTATCCAGATACAGTACTTTCTGATGATATTTGTTAAGGGTACTGCGGTGACCTACGCTCACCAGCGTAGTCCGCTGCGCCTCTTCCATCAACAGCGTGTAGACCTTTGCTTCTGTTTCTTCATCCAACGCGGATGAGGCCTCATCCAGGAACAGCCACACCGGTTTGTAGATCAGCGCCCGGACAAAGGCCAGCCGCTGCTGTTCGCCTACGGAGAGCACGTGGCTCCAGTCCGCCTCAATATACAGTTTATCGTACAGGTAACCGATACAACAGTCTTCCATCAGCTGTTTCAGTTCTTCGTCAGTGCGGGTTTCCGTTCCGGGATACAGGAGGGATTCCTTCAATGTACCCAGGGGAAGATAGGGCCGCTGGGGGATAAACATCAGCTTGTTCTCCGCCGGGATTTCCAACGTGCCTTTTACATAAGGCCAGATTCCCGCCAGCGCCCGCAGCAGCGTACTCTTTCCGCTGCCGGACACACCCTTGATCAACACATTGGTTCCGGGCTCCAGCGTGAAAGAAACGTTGTGCAAAACAGCAGATCCGTCAGGCAGGGTCACATCCATGTCCGCAGCTGTAATCGCATCAGTTGCGCCGGTTCTGCGTTGCAGGTCCTGCTGCGCGTTTTCCTGCTTCACCTGCCGCATATGGAGACCGAAGCCGGTGAGACGTTCTACCACAGCCTGCCACTCCGCTATGGAGGAATACATATCCACGAAATAGGAGAGGCTGTCCTGCACCCGCCCAAATGCACTGGATATCTGCATCAGGCCGCCCAGGGTGATCTCTTTGGCCAGATAACGGGGCATGGCCACTACCAGCGGGAAAATGATGGCGATCTGGGAATACCAGCTGTTCAACCAGGTCAGCTGCTTCTGTTTCCTGATGATGTTCCAGAAATTGTTCAGCAATAACGTAAAACGTTTTTTAAAGACACTGCCTTCATGGCCTTCCCCGCTGTAAAAGGCCACGCTTTCCGCGTTCTCACGCATGCGCATCATGGCAAAACGGAAGTCCGCTTCGTATTTCTGCTGCACAAAGTTAAGGCCTACCAGCTTATTGCCCACTTTATAGGTCAGCCAGGTCCCGACCATGGAATACAACAGCGCCGTCCACACCAGATAACCGGGAATGTGGATATCCATTCCGGCAAGCTTAAACTGCAGGGGACCCGATAAATTATACAGGATGACTACAAAAGATGCAAATGTAGTAAATGCCTTTAAAATACCGATGCCAAAACGCAGGGTATATTCCACAAACATGCGGACGTCCTCACTGATACGCTGGTCCGGGTTATCCGTCGCCGTACCGAACATCTGCAGACGGTAATAGGTTTTATGGTTCAGCCATTCATCAATATACTCATTGGTCAGCCAGCGGCGCCAGTTGATGATCAGCACCTGCTGCAGATAAAAAGCATAAACAGCCAGTATAATATAAATGAAGGCCAGCCAGCTGAAATGGAACAGTTCCGAAAAGATTTTTTCCTTTTCGTAATTCTGCAATGCGCTGTAAAAAACATTATACCACTGGTTGAGCTGCACAAGCATAAACACCACGCCCAACGTCAGGGCAATGATGGCCAGCAACAGCAGATAAGCCTTTTTCTTTTCTTCGCTCTGCCAGTACGATTTGGTCAGCGCCCAGACGTTTTTTACAAAGCGGACGCTTTCATCCATTTTTTTCATCCAAAAAACACCTTACCACGTTACAATTTATGAATTTATTTTAATAAATAAACTACATTCCTATTTTATAAGAAAGAAAAACGTCTGGCAAGTATTTCATACCTGCCAGACAACATAAATTTTCAAGTTTTTACAATTTTTCATAAATGATTCACAAATCATGCTTCCATTGTTTCTTCCTTATGCTTTCCGCGGCTGAAGAAGCGTTCCACCACAACAAACAGCACCGGGATCAGGAATATGCCGACAAAGGTGTTGAAGGTCATACCGCCGACAACGGCATTACCCATGGACACACGGGAACCGGCGCCGGGGCCGGTAGCAATTGCCAGAGGCAGACAGCCCAGAATAAACGCGAAGGATGTCATCAGGATGGGACGCAGACGGAGATGGGCCGCATTGATGGCTGCCGTCACCACGTCCTGCCCGTTCTCCAGATTCATCTTGGCGTATTCTACAATCAGGATCGCGTTCTTGGCTGCCAGACCAATCAGCATGATCATGGCGACCTGCATATAAATATCGTTCTGCTGGCCCCGCAGGAACTGGGATCCCAGGCAGCCCATGACCGCCGGCGGAACCGACAGCAGTACGGCGATGGGGATGGTCCAGCTTTCGTACAGGGCGCACAGCACCAGGAATACGAACACCAGGGAAATCGCGTATAAGCCATAGGCCTGGTTGCCCGCTTCCCGTTCGTCGCGGCTCTGGTCGGTCCATTCATACGTATACGTGGTAGGCAGTACTTCGTGTGCCACTTCTTCCAGCGCCGCCATTGCCTGACCGGTGGAGTACCCGTCTGCCGGGGAACCGGCAATCTTGAACGCGCTGGCGCCGTTGAACCGGGTAATGGAAGGTACCGTCATCTCCGGTTCTACGGAAACCAGGGAATCCAGCGGAACCATTTCGCCGTTGTTGCTGCGCACAAAGAAGAACCGCATATTCTTCACGTCATCGCGATACTGGGGCTGGGCCTGCATAACTACTTTCCAGGTACGGCCGAAGTTATTAAAGTCGTTCACTTCCATACCGCCCAGGAATGTCTGCAGCGTCGTAAAGACGCTGGCGACAGGCACGTTAAGGGATTCTGCTTTTTCACGGTTCACATTGAATTTGTAACCGGGCGTATCCGTATTAAATGTCGTGTACGCTACGCCGATTTCCGGACGCTGGTTGGCTTTCATAACAAACTGGCGGGCGTATTCATTCATCTGGTTAATAGAGTCGCCGCCCAGATTCATAATGTACATACTCAGAGAACCTGTACTGGACAGGCCCGGCAGCGCCGGTTCGTTAAAGGCCATGATATTCATTTCCGGCGTTTCGGCAGCCATGGCATAGGTCCGTCCGATCAGCTCAAAGGTGCTGGTGGAACGTTTGTCATACTCTTCCATCATAACCGGAATGATACCGGCGCTGGATTTCGGTGCCATACTCAGCACGTCGAACCCATTTACAGGCATAACATATTTTACGCCTGGTAATTTAGCCAGTTTCCGTGAAAAGTCTTCCATCTGCTTCATACCGCGGTTGGAAGACGCGCCTTCCGGGAGATTGTAGGATACCAGGTACATGCCCTGGTCTTCGTCTGGCACGTAACCGGTGGGCGTAACCTTAAACAGGAAACCGGTGAGGATACAGATCACCAGCAGCCCGCACATCATCAGCTTGGAATAGCGGATGCATTTTCCCACCTGGTTTGTATATTTGGCCAGGGTATTGGCATACCACACGTTAAAGCGGTAAATGATCTTACCGATAAAACCCTTATTGGCTTCCTCGCTGGCTGCGCTGGCGTGGGGCTTCAGCAGCTTGGCGCAGAGGGCCGGCGTCAGAGACAGGGCAACGACAGCCGACAGCATCATGGATACGGAAATGGTCAGCGCAAACTGCTTATACAACTGGCCGGTGGAACCGCTCATAAAAGAAATGGGTACAAATACCGCCGCCAGCACGCAGGCAATCGCTACGACAGGCCCGGATACTTCCTTCATGGCCCGGTAGGTTGCTTCCTTCGGACTCAGTCCCGTTTCCTGAATGTGATGCTCTACGGCTTCCACCACAACGATGGCGTCATCGACAACCAGGCCGATGGCCAGGATCATGGCGAACATGGACAGGGTATTGATGGAAAAGCCCAGCAATACAAAGGCGCCAAAGGTACCGATCAGGGAAACGGGGACCGCCAGCATGGGAACCAGCGTGGCCCGCATATTGCCTAAGAAAATATACACTACGATCAATACCAGAACCAGCGCTTCAAAGAAGGTATGGGCCACTTTTTCCAGCGATTCACGGATGAACTGTGTCTTATCCGAAGCAATTACCAGCTTCATATCCGGCGGGAAACGGGTTTCCGCATCTTCCAGAACCTTACGTATTTCCGCTACGGTTTCAATCGCGTTAGCATCGGTAGTCAGAGAGATTGGATAAATAACGGATTCGCCGCCCTCGCCCTGATCCAAAAACAGGGAAGAAGGCGTATCCATACGTTCGCCTTCGTAAATCCTGGCAATGTCTTTCAGTTTCATAATCTGCCCGTTCGCAGCCCGGACAATAATGTTGCCAAATTCTTCCGGGGTTTTCAGACGACCCTGGGCGCTGGCGGAATATTTGAACTCCTGATCTTCCGCCGTAGGTTTGGCACCAATGGAACCAACCGGCGCCTGAATGTTCTGGCTCTGGATCGCGGCCGCAATATCGGCAGCCGTCAGTCCCAGCTGGGCCATCAGGTCCGGCTTCACCTCCACACGCATGGAGTATTCCGGGCCGTATTCGCCAACGGAAGAAACGCCCTTAACACGCTTGACAGGATCGACTACGTTGGATGCGCCATAGGCTTTCAGGAACATACCATCGTAGGTCTTGTTGGGAGACGTCAGCGCAAAATACATGATTGTCTGGGAAGACATCTTGGCCGTCGTGATACCGTACTGGGCAACCTCGGTAGGCATGGAAGCCTTGGCCTGGTCTACACGGTTCTGCACTTCTACAGAGGCAATGTCGCCGTTCTTTTCCAGATTGAAGTTTACGTCCAGCACGTAACGGCCGGTATTGGTAGAGGTAGAGCGCATGTCGCGCATGTTCTCAACGCCGTTGACCTTCTGTTCAATGGCCTGGGCGATGGATTCTTCTACCGTGGAAGCATTGGCACCTACATAGTTGGTCTCCACTTCGATCTGCGGTTTGGTAATATTGGGATACTGTGCAATCGGCAGGCTGAACCCTGCAATAACGCCGGCAAAGACGATAATCAGGGACAGGGCGATTGCAAATATCGGTCTGTCGATAAAGAACTTAGCCACTTGGGTTACCTCCTACTGCTTGCTTTCGTTGCTCAGGTCGGCTTCCGTCATGGCGGCCGGTTTTACTTCGGATCCTTTGTTTACTTTCTGGACGCCTTCCACTACCAGCGTCTCATCACCGTTCAGGCCCTTTTCTACCAGCCACAGTTTACCCACGCGGGCACCCAGGGTAACTTCTTTCATATCAACCTTATTGTCGCTGCCCACCGTGAAGACAAATTTCTTGTACAGCATTTCTTTCACCGCGCGCTGGGGGATCAGCATGGCATTCTTAATCGTTCCCGCATTGGCCTGCAGACGGGCGAACATGCCCGGCATCAGCACATTGTTGTCATTGCTGAATTTCGCTTTTAATGTTAACGCGCCGGTACCGCTGCCAATTTCCCGGTCAACCTGGTCTACGGTGCCTGCGCCGGTATAAACGCTGCCGTCAGACAGAACCAGTTTCAAATTTTCCAGCGCTTTGGCGCCGGAATCAGAATGGGCTTTGGAAAGCTGCAGATATTCATTTTCAGACATACTGAACTTGATCCGTACCGGATTGGTGTTGCTCATGGTGGCCAGTACGGTCTGCCCGGCTGCCACAAAGTTACCTACGGACAGGTCGCTGGTGCTGATCCTGCCGGAGAAGGGAGCCTTTACTTCCGTATCGCCCATATTGATCTGCGCGTTTTCCAAAATCGCTTCATGGGCCGCTACCTGTGCTTTGGCAGAATCCCGCTGGGCGACTGCCAGATCAAACTGCTGCTTGGATACGGCATTCTGCTCGTACAGCTTTGCATACCGCTCCGCGTCCGCGTTCAAGCGGTTATATTCCGTCCGTGCTGCCGCAAGACCGGCCTGCGCATTCAGCAGGTTTGCCTGGTAGGTGCGCTGGTCAATCGTAAACAGTACCTGACCCGCTTCCACCCAGTCTCCGCCGTTAAAGTTCTTGCTGGTAATTTTACCGGACACGTTGGCCGTCAGCTTCGCTTCCTGCTGGGCTTCCACAAAACCGGTAAACTCGTGCACATTCGGTGTATCCCTCTTTATGACCTGCATGGTCTTGACCGGCACAACCGCCGCCGCCTTCTGCTGGGCCTGCTTATTTCCGCAGCCGGCAAAAGCCAGCAGTCCGGAAACCGCCAGCGCAACAGCAAAACTTTTTCCCCATTTCCCATGGAAATTACGTAACATAAAATATATCCTCCCTGAACCCGATTGTTTGCATCTTCTTAAAAATAATAACCGGTATAACTGTTGAATACATCTATATTTAAAGAGACTATCCAATTTTCAGCATGTGTTTTATTATAATTGAAAATACGCCAAAATGCAAATCTGATCAGGCCGATTTATTTCACAATTTCTTTGTTTTTCTCCAATTTATTCCGATTTTCTTTAAAAACTGACCAATCAGTCAGTTTATTTGTTCTTCTATTATTCTTTTATCCTTCAAAAACGGAAGCAGGTCAGCTTTTTCTACGACTGCCAAATGGATAGCCTCTTCATCCTGGAACCCTTCCCCAAGCAGCCGGTCCTGCAGTACAAAGTGTTTTCCGGTAAAATGCCAGAAAACCGGTTTAGCAGCAAGAAAGCAGTCCTTTGGCCTTCCTGTCAGATTAATCACTTTAAGAAAATCAGTATTTTTGGTATCAAATAAATCATTTAATTGAATCAGTTCACCGTTCCGCATATCAAAATTGTACAGCGTACGGATCACTTCCCCGTTTTTATTCCGATGGCCCAGTTCCAGACTCAGCAGGTTCGGACCGGCAAACTTGACCTGAAAAGCTCTTTCATCCTCTTCCGGTGCTTTAGCATACCAGGCATACAATTTTTCATTTATCTTGTTCTGGAGCTCCGGCTTTTCTTCAACAGCCACCACCGGGCGCCCGATGACCCGGTCTCCGATAAATGCCCTGCGGGAGAACAGCTTCCAGTTTCCTGCCCCTGACGGCTGGTTGGGATCATCTGCAGACAGCAATTCGCCCAATGTATCGGTCAGCACAGCTTCCTCCGGTATCCACCTGTCTTCTTTCTGTACCCACCTTACGGCAAGATGCCCCAGCAGATCCCGGCCGTTGGCTGCCAGCACATTTTGCTCCGTAAACAGCCGTCCCCCCAGTTTGGTAAGAGACGCAACCTCTGTTACCAGGGGATGCAGATGCGGTTTTGCAATACTGCCGTCGTCATTATAAAGTCGCAAAACATTTTTTGCTTTTCCGGAAAAAGATACGGTTCTTGAGGAACCGTCCGCTTCAGGAAGGTTGCTTTCCACCGTAAACTGGTTGTCCGGTTTATATTCCGCCCTGGCCGGCAACCCCATACTGTCCGCGCCGGAAAAAACTTCCAGAACCTGTTTCCGGTTGGAAAAGTCCAGTATCCTCCAGTTGGACGCAGCATTTTTTCCGCCTTTGTCTGCCATAAGAACAATCTGGTCATGGGGCTTATTGGAAATTATACTGTCGTCCCTGGATTTTCCGTTATTATCTTCGCTCTTTAATGCTTCCAAAAGCTCTTTGAAGCGTCTTTCTGATTCCTCTTCATTTTTGGCGGTTTCCTTTTCGACTTTTCCCGCGCTTTCTCCTGTTTTGGTTTTTTTCTGCTCTGACTTTTCAGTTTTCTGTTCCGGTACGGCATTGACCGGCATTTTTTCCAGCAGGCAGTAATAGCCGCCGTCCAGATCCGCTTTCCATGCCGTCAGCATCTTCCCGTCTGCATTTTTTACCATAATCCACAGGTTGGAATAATAATTGCTGCCCGGTATCTTCTTTTCCCCGGTCAGCTCTACTGTTTCTTTCTGACCGCTTCCATCCACATCTGCTTCCACTTTGGCCAAAAGCGCAGCCTGTACAGAAGATACCGGTGCTGTCAGCAGCAACAGTACACCTAATCCCCCCAAAACACGTTTTAACATTGCCATCCTCCGTCTATCGCTTCTACATCTAAAGGTGTCTTGCACTTCGATCCGGGTATCTGTCCGCCCGGTTTTTATGTCGTATACAAGCATAATATATTAATTATATCATATTTTACTTTTCCTGTTTATTCATAAAATCCGGCGGCACTGCCGTCAGCCATTGCCGTTCCTTTTCATTTTCCCGGAACAGGTGGGCGTCGAACCACATATAGTAAAACCTTTGCGCCGAAATAACGTTATATCCGTCCTGGTCATGGTCTGTGGTATCGTAGGGATCTGCCAGAATCAGCACATCGTTCATCCCGATGGTATCACCCAGAGTGTCATGGCCAATGATAACGCGCCAGTGTCCGCCCCAGTCCACGTTCTCCACCATAATGGGAATACCCATTTTCAGGTTATCATCAACGAATTCAATAAACTTTTCATAGGTTTCGGGAGAGCCATCTTTCAGGGCGTTTCGGACCTTCCAGCCTTTTTGTTCAAAATAACGGCTCATGCCCCGGGTATTGGTTCCCGGATCTTTTACCCCGGCAGGATGAGTTCCCATGATTTTGGCCATTTCCATTTCAGAATCAGGAGCATTGCCAAGGAAATACTGCACAACCGTCAGCGCAGCTGCCGGGCCGCAGGTATAGTACGCATGCTGTTGGTATGTCCTGTATTTTTCCAGCAGCAGTAAATTCCCGCCGGATTTCATGTTGTAAAAATCAACCCTTTTGAAATACGGAGATTCTTTTACATCTGCCTGACCCTGAACTGAAGCGGACCCACCGTCTTTTTTCAGCATAAGAACAAGTTTGGCTGCCAGATTGCCGACCGGTTCCGCCTGCCCGTCAGATGATTTATCTGTATAAAAGTTTAACATTGCTACTGCAAAAACTGCAATTGCTATCAGTATAGCTTTCTTTACCACAATATTATCATTCCTTTACCCTGTCATCAGAATATGGATATCATTCTATATTCTCCGTTTTCAACTTTTCCAGCTTTTTCCCTAACGCCTGCAACAATGCGCCTCTTTCGTTGGGAATACTGCCGCTCTGCACGCGGGCCAGCAGATATTTCATAGCCTCACCCACGGTCAGCGGTGGTAAATCCCGTATCGTTGGCAACGTCTGTGCTGCAGAGCCTCTTTTTTCTTCAGCACATGTTTCCGAAAAAGTTTCTTTCTCTTCCGTCAAACCGCATACATTTTTCTGTGCCAGCAGTTTCTGTATTTCGCTGCCACGCACTTTTAAATCCGAAGTATGTACCGGCATCTGGTCGCGGGCAATCCGGATCGCCTCTTCTCCCAGCCTGCGCCCTTCTTCCATCACAGGCTCCTGCAGCACACCGGCCCAGGTCGCCCCCATATCTGCAAGAAAAATCTCTACCAGCCGGGAAAAAGCCTCCGCCATTTCCTGTTCCGTACGAAACGCCCCACTTGTCGCTTCACTGCGGATCCAGCGCAGCAACGTATTGTTTTTATGGATCAGCATGGGTGCAAACCGCATGTGCTTGGCCACCAGCCAGCGGACCTTCCGCACAAAAGTCCGGGGATAGTGCAGCCGCATCAGGATTGCTTCCGCCATTACCGCACTCTCTTTCTCATGCCCGTGATCGTTAGGATAACCGTCCGGCGTCGTACCCCGGACTCCCGGCAATCCCTTAGCCACATCATGGAGCAGAAGCGCCCACCGTAAGACCAGGTCACGGGGACCGTTATCCACCGCTGCCAGGATATGTTCCCACACATTATAACAGTGAAACCGGATGTTTTGAGGCAAGCCGGGCAGATGGGTCAGTTCCGGCAACACATCCACGAACATATCGCTTCCCTTGTCCCGTACCTTGCACTGTGCATTCGCCAGCCCACTGGAAAGAAACAGGGCCAGCCCTTTGCCGGCAGCTTTTCCCAGCAGCATTTTATCCAGTTCCGTTTTGACACGTTCCAGAGAAAGATAACGGCACCGACTGATATCAAAGAGATAACGCTTCTTCCGATAATACTTCGTCCCCGGCTGGCCAAAAGACAGACCGGTTCCTCTGCCGGTTTCCTGCGGTCCGCATTCTGAAGTATTCACTGCCAGGCCACAGGTCAGTTGGGCATCCGGCCCCATGGTTTTCATATCGTCCGGCACTGTTTTTCCTGCATTACCCATTGCGATGCGCAGGTTTTGTTCTACCGTCAGCATTTCATCGTAATCACCCAGCACATCTTCCGCGGTATCATTACCTTCCACGTAAGTAAAATCTAACTGCGCCACAAAACGGCAGGCCCGGTACATGCGCAGGGCATCTTCCGCAAACCGTTTCCGGGGATCTCCGACGGTGCGCAGCAATCCGGATTTCAAATCTTCCCTGCCGCCATAAAAATCATATAGCTTCCCGGAACCGTCCATCGCCATGGCGTTCACCGTAAAATCACGCCTCGACAAGTCTTCTTCCAGCGTATCGCAATACCATACTTCTTCCGGACGGTGGGCATCCTGCCCGTAGACGTAACGTTCGTTGCGGAAGGTTGCAATTTCCAGCGAATGTCCTTCTGTCACAGCAACCGTCACCCCATAATTTTCCCCCAGGTTTTCCGCCAGCACATAACCGGCAGCCCGAAGCGCGGAAGCGATCTGTTCCGGACGGGCATTGGTCGCAATATCGTAATCACCGGGCTCGGCGCCCAGCAACAGATCCCGCACTGCGCCGCCTACCACATAGGCCTCATACCCGGCATCGTTTAAAATATATAAAGTTTTGGAAACATAATCCGGAAAACGTATTTGCATGACAGTTTTTTCCTTATTAACTATTATCGTTTAATTATAACACAAAAACGGGACTGCAAAACAATTTTGCAGTCCCATTCATATTTTTACTCATTTTTACATAGTATTCATTTATACTGATGATTCATTCCCTGTTCAGGTTCAGGCTTCCAACAGGGCTTTTGCTACCAGCTCGCCCATTTCCTGTGTATTGACTTTCGTCATGCCTTCCCCGTACAGGTCGGGCGTGCGATATCCGGCTTCGTACACCTTATCCACAGCCGCTTCCACCGCATCTGCCGCCGCCTGCTGGTCCAGGGAATACCGGAACAGCATAGCAGCGGAAAGGATGGTGCCCGTGGGATTGGCAATACCCTGCCCCGCAATGTCCGGTGCGCTGCCGTGGATGGGCTCATAGAGGCCGGTGCCGTCGCCCAGGCTGGCGCTGGGCAAAAGGCCGATGGAACCACCCAGGACGGACGCTTCGTCCGACAGGATGTCACCGAAAATGTTATTGGTCAGCACCACGTCAAACTGGCCGGGATTCAGCACCAGCTGCATGGCACAGTTATCTACATATAAATGGTTCAGTTCGATCTCGGGATAATCCTTCGCCTGCATTTCCGTAACAATACGGCGCCACATGCGGGATTCCGCCAGCACGTTGGCCTTGTCCACCGAAGTCACCTTACCCCGGCGCACTTTGGCCGCTTCAAAGGCTTTTCGTGCGATCCGTTCCACTTCCGGACGGGTGTAGAGGTCAATGTCCGATGCAGTTTCCACACCGTCCACCATAGCCGCTTCGTTATGGGTGCCGAAGTAAATGCCGCCGGTGAGTTCCCGGACGATCAGCAGATCCGTATTGGCTGCCCGTTCCGGTTTCAAGGGGGACAGATGTGCCGTAAACTTGCTTACCTTCATGGGGCGCAGGTTGCAGTACAGGCCTAAATCTTTACGGATGCGCAGCAGGCCTTTCTCCGGACGGATGGCCGGATCCACGTTGTCCCACTTGGGGCCGCCTACCGCGCCTAACAGCACGGCGTCCGCCGCCTTGGCGGATTTTTCCGTAACTTCCGGATAGGGATCATTATACGCGTCAATTGCACAGCCGCCCAGCAGCTGGTGGTCGTATTCCAACGCAAAGCCGAATTTTTTGGCCGCCGCGTCCATGACTTTTACAGTAGCAGTTACAATTTCCGGGCCGATGCCGTCGCCCGGCAATAAGGTGATTTTCATGCTAGACAGTCTCCTTGTCTTTGTACTTTATGTATTCGGATAAACAGCGTAAGGCGAAGCCGGGACGGCTTTACCTAAACCTTCCGCTGTGTCTTTACTTTCATTGCGCCTGTGTTTTTGCGTAATTGACCAGGCCGCCGCAGTCCGCGATTTTCTGGCAGAAATCCGGCAGCGGTTTTGTTTTGATGACCAGGTTTTTATTCACAATTCTGATTTCGCCGGTCTTCAGGTCCACTTCCACATCGTCGCCCTTTTTAATCTTTTCCACCTCTGCGCCAATCTCCAGAACCGGCAGGCCGATGTTGATGGCATTGCGGTAGAAGATACGGGCGAAACTGTCCGCGATGATGCACTTGATGCCTTTTACTTTGATCACCACGGGTGCGTGCTCACGGGAAGAGCCGCAGCCGAAGTTCTTGCCTGCCACCATGATTTCATCTTTTTTCACATTGGGGGCAAAAGTTGTGTCAATATCTTCCATGGCGTGTTCCGCCAGTTCGTTGAAATCAGAAATATTCAGGTAACGGGCCGGGATAATAACGTCCGTATCCACATGATCCCCATAACGCCAGATCTTGCTCATCCTAATACCTCCTCTGCCGAAGCAATGTAACCTTTTACCGCGCTGGCTGCCGCCGTGTAGGGACTGGCCAGATACACTTCACTGTCCACATGACCCATACGCCCGCGGAAATTCCGGTTGGTGGTGGAAACACAGCGTTCGCCTGCCGCCAGGATTCCCATATAGCCTCCCAGGCAGGGACCGCAGGTCGGTGTGGAAACCGCCGCGCCTGCATTGATGAAAATATCCACGTAGCCTAAGCGGATGGCTTCCTGGTAAATTTCCTGGGTCGCCGGGATGATGATGCAGCGGACGTTCTCGTTCACTTTATGGTCTTTCAGCACTTCCGCAGCCTGGGCGATGTCTTCCAGCCGCCCGTTGGTACAGGAGCCTACAACCACCTGATCGATCTTGATATGGTGGGATTCACTGACGGGATGGGTATTTTCCGGCAGGTGCGGATACGAAGTTACGGGTACCAGTTTGGACAGGTCAATCTGTACGACCCGGTCATATACTGCATCCGGATCCGGTTCTACCGCAGTCCAGGGGCGGGTCACCCTGCCTTTCAGGAAGGCTTCCGTCTTGGCATCCACCGGGAAGATGCCGTTCTTGCCACCGGCTTCGATGGCCATATTGCAGATAGTAAAACGGTCTGACATATCCAGTTCCGCTACACCGGGACCGGTAAATTCCAGGCTCTGGTACCGGGCCCCGTCTACACCGATCATGCCGATAAGGGTCAGGATCAGGTCCTTACCCTTTACATATTTCGGCAGCTTGCCGGTAAGTTCTACTTTAATGGCAGCAGGAACCTTGAACCAGGTAGTACCGCTGGCCATGGCGCAGCCGATATCCGTCTGGCCCATGCCGGTAGACAGAGCATTCAACGCGCCGTAGGTGCAGGTGTGGGAATCCGCGCCGATGACGATCTCGCCGGGAGCCACCAGACCCTTGTCCGGCAGCAGCGCATGTTCGATGCCCATGCGTCCTACTTCAAAGTAATTGGTAATATTATGCTTTCTGGCAAAATCACGCATCTGTTTGCACAAGGTAGCGGATTTGATATCCTTGCAGGGAGAAAAATGATCCGGCACCAGCGCGATTTTGTCTTTATCAAACACCGGGCGCCCGATCTTTTCAAACTCATTGATCGCCGGCGGGCCGGTAATGTCGTTTGCCAGAATCAGATCAACCTGGGAAACCAGCAGGTCCCCGGCCTCCACAAATTCCCGTCCAACATGCATGGCGAGAATTTTCTGTGTCATTGTCATGCCCATAAGAAACCCCTCCTCAAAAATTATAATTAAAAATTGAAAAGCCCCTGCCTGTTTCCAGACAGGGGCGAATTGTATCGCGGTACCACCCTGATTTATCACTCATTAGGTTCCGGTCTTTTCAACCGGGCGGTTAACGCACGCTGACGTTGCCCGCTACTTTTTTCACAGGCACAGCTCCCGGACGAGATGGTCTTTATCCGGGAAAAGCTCGCACCAGCCGCTTTTTCTCTGAACGCCTTCCAAAAACCAATTTCCGTTCATCGCATTTAACACATTATTCATGTTAATGTACTATTTCATTATCCTAAAAATGTAATAATAAGTCAAGGCTTTTTTAGCAACGCCGGTTAAATCAGCACATATTTCGCGATAAAGATAACAGCCAGTATATACAGCAGCGGGCTGACACGGCTGGTATGACCGGTCAGCGTATTCACGATTACGTACGAAACAATGCCAAAGGAAATGCCCTCCGAGATGCTGTATGCAAAGGGCATGGCGATGATACACATGTAAGCAGGGATTGCTTCCGGCAGATTACCGAAATCAATCTGGGCAATGGAGGAAACCATCAGGAACCCTACCATGACCAGAGCCGGAGCTGTCGCAAACGCGGGGATCGCCATAAAGAAAGGAGCCAGGAACAGCGACAGGAAGAACAGCACAGCCGTGGTAACGGCTGTCAGTCCGGTACGCCCGCCTTCGCTGACACCGGAAGCGGATTCCACAAACGTCGTAACGGTACTGGTGCCCATCAGCGCGCCGGCCACCGTGCCCAGAGAGTCAGCCATTAAAGCGCCTTTAATGTTGGGCAGCGTGCCGTCTTTGCGCAGCATATTCGCTTTGGACGCAACACCCATCAGGGTACCGAGGGTATCAAAAAAGTCCACAAACAGGAAGGACATGACGATAACCAGGAAATCAACGGAAGCTACCTTACTGAAATCCAGTTTCAGGAATATGGGGGACGGATCCGCCGGCAGGAAAGAAGCCAGGCCTGCTGAAAAATCCGGCAGTACACTGAAGGCCCCCACTTTGGGATCCGGCACGTACAGACCGGTCACTTCACAGAGTATGCCCAGAATCCAGGTAGCCAGGATACCCCACAGAATACCGCCTTTCACGTCCCTCGCCAGCATGATGCCGGTGATGACGATACCGATCAACGCCAGCACTACAGTAATACCTACCGTATGGAAGGTTCCTCCCAGGACAGACTGTTTAAAGTTAAACAGGGCAATTTTGGTTGCCGGGTTGCCCACGATGATCTGCGCATTGAACAGGCCGATCAGGGCGATGAACAGACCGATGCCTACGGATACAGCCCGTTTCAGGCTGAGGGGAATGACATCAAATACCGCCTGCCGTATATTTGTCAGGGACAGGACAATAAAGATGATGCCTTCCACGCAGACGGCAGCCAGCGCCATCTCCCAGGAATAACCCATCTGTTTGACCACTGTAAAGGCAAAAAAGGCATTCAGACCCATGCCTGCGGATAACGCAAAGGGATAGTTGGCAAATGCGGCCATCAAAAGCGTTGCAAAACAGGAGGCCAGCGCCGTAACTGTCAGCAGCGCCCCCTTGTCCATACCAGTCACGCTCAGAATCGACGGGTTAACAGCCAGAATGTAAGCCATCGTCATAAACGTAGTAATACCGGCCATGATCTCTGTTTTTACCGTGGTGCCGTTTTCCCGCAGATGAAATAGCTTTTCCAATGTTCCGTCCTGCATAATGACCTCCTATTCCCGCAAAAGCAGTTCCACAAAAACAGAACGGCTGATTACTCCCAGAAGATGCCCTTCTTCCGCCACAAAAACACGCTTCACCTTATCGTCAAGCATAATCCGTCCAACGTTTTCAATCGTATCCTCGGGACTTACACAAATAGCGGGAGCCGTCATGGCGTCCTCTGCAGTTTGCGCATTCCAGCGGGCCAGCGCCTGCCGGTATTCCAGGACTTTATCGCTTGACGCAAGGGCCGCATGGTACAGTAAGGTCATGATTCCCGGTTCATGGGGTTTGACAATCTTATTGATCAGATCGTTTTCACTTACTACGCCCACGATTTCATTATACTTGGTAACCACAGGAATGGCTGAAATTTTATTGTCAATCATAAGACGGGCAACTTCCTTTACCGGTGTCTCCGGCAACACGGAAATAAGTTCGGTTTCCATTACGTCTTTTGCTAAAGTATTTGAGTCCATAAAAAAGAACCTCCTTTTAATATAAAAGACAGCATTGAAAGCAAAAAGATATGAATCGAAATCCTGGTTTATTATAACATTTTATAAAAATCCTGTGAACTGCATTTTTCAGTTATAAAGACAGTAATAAAATGGTATCGCAAGTCAATAAAAACGTTGCCTTTACCACCTTGCGACCTTCCTAATACAATTGCCATTTTTATATGAAAGAATTACAGGCGAATTGTAATTCAGCGCCTCGTAATAATTTTTGGCATCCAGTACAATAAAGCTGGCCGGTTTTCCTGGCTCAAGGCCATAACGGTCTTGCACATGCAGCGTTTTTGCCGCATTTGTCGTAATCAACCGGAAACTGTCCATGATATCCTGATACCCCATCATCTGGCACACATGCAGTCCCATGAACACCACATCCCGCAAATTGCCGTTACCCATCGGATACCAGGGATCGCAGATATCATCGTGACCGAAAGATACGTTGATACCTTCCGACAGCAGTTCTTTTACGCGGGTAATCCCCCGCCGTTTCGGATACGAGTCTGCCCTTCCCTGCAAATGCGTATTCACCAGCGGATTCGCCACAAAGTTGATGCGGCTCATTTTCAGCAGCCGCATCAGCCGCAACACATAGGCGTTGTTATACGAATGCATGGCGGTGGTATGGCTGGCCGTAACACGGTCATATAGTTCCAGCTCCAGGGCGCGGGCAGCCAGCGTTTCCAGCCCCCGTGAAGCCTCATCGTCAATTTCATCACAGTGTACATCCACCAATAGTCCATGTTCCTCAGCCAGCTGCAATGCGAAATTAAGGGATTCCACGCTGTATTCCCGGGTAAACTCAAAATGCGGAATGGCACCTACCGCATCGGCTCCCATGCGCACCGCGTCCTGCATCAGCTGTTTGCCGTTGGGATAACTGAGGATTCCCTCCTGAGGAAACGCCACTATCTGGATTTCCATTAAGTCCTTTAAGTCTTCCCTGAGTTCCAGCAACGTTTCCAAAGCCATAAGCGAAGGATCGGTCACGTCAACATGGGTGCGTATATACTGGACTCCGTGATCCGCGTACATGTGAACCGCACGGCTGACCCGCTCCCGTATATCTGTCTTATTCAGCCTGCTTTTCCGCTTCGCCCAGCATTCAATCCCTTCAAACAGGGTGCCTGACCGGTTCCAGACCGGATCGCCCGCAGTCAGGCAGGTATCCAGATGGACATGGGATTCGATAAACGGAGGCAATACCAGCCTCCCCTGCAGGTCCGTCACGTCTTCGCCCGCCTCCGGCCGCAACTTTGTTCCTATTTCCGCAAACAGTCCGGTTTTAACCCGAATATCCTGTAATGTTGTTTTGTTTTCAATACACGCATTGATAAATAGCATGGCAGTCTCCTGTTTTATCAAATCACCTCATCGTCCTGCGATCTTATCATACGCAAGGTAGCAAAAACATCCTGCAATCATAGCATTGATACTGGCAATGCCGGCATGTAAAAAATTCCCGGTCAATGCGCCGGCAATAACGCCTGCCACTGCGCCCCAGTGAACGCCCGGTGCCGCTTCCGCCCCTTCTTTGTAATGCTGCGGATGTCCAAAATAGTCAACGATGATAATAGCGCCTATCGGCGGCAGCGTTGCATTTAAAAAGCTGAGCCAGCTCACAAAGTTATTGTAAAGATAGATGGAAGCCAACGTACCAATCACGCCGCTTACAATTACCAAAGGGCGTTTACGGATCCCTGTTATATTCGAAAGACTGAGGCCCCCGCTGTACAGTGCGTTGTCATTCGTCGTCCAGATGTTAGCTCCCAGCACAATAAGGGCCGGAAACAGAAGCCCCTGGGCCATCATCACATAAAAAATATCGTCTTTACCGGTAAAGGCTCCGCCCACGGCGCCGAAAGCAAACATCAGCGAGTTACCAATCAGAAACGCAACAACCGTAGTGAACACGGCTGTTCTTTTATCTTTGGCAAAACGGGTAAAATTCGGCGTCGTCGTTCCGCCGCTGACAAAAGAACCCACCACCATCCCGATAGCGTTAAACACAGTGATACCGCCTACACTTCTGGCAAAAACCGCCGCAAGTCCGCCGCCATCATGAGTAGCCGTAATCATTGAGTAAGTACCCAGAACAAGAATCAATGGAACGGAAACCCAGCTGACAATTTCCATACCCCGAATACCAAAATACGCGGAAGCTGTCATACAGAAGCCTCCGACAGCAATCAGCAGCAACGGATTTACATGGAGCGCTTCGGCAGCAGGAAACGCAAACATGGCAACCCCCACGCCGAACCATCCGATCTGCGTAAGACTGATCAACAGGGACGGGAGGCGGGAACCGGTCACGCCAAAGGAACGCCGGGCCAGCAAGTCAAACGAAAGGCCGGTGCCGCAGCCGATATATCCTAAAACGCCAGTGTACACAGCAAGAATAATGCCACCGGAAAGGATAGAAAAAATAAATTCATAAAAATCCAGTCCGTTGCCCATCGTGGCGCCTACCGACATGCTGGCAGAAAAAAAAGTGAAGCCCAGCATGATAAAAAACATGGACCAAAAGGCTTTTCTGGCATATAACGGAACCGGTCCAAAGCTGTAATCCTTGTCTATATGTACCTGCTTATTTGATGACATGGCAAGCTTCCCCCTCAAATCCTCTTGTTTATCTCATCTTTTGCCTGTCTTGTGTTCTAATATTTTACCAATTTGCATTCATTATAACAAAACAGCCGTAAAAAAATCTACGGGTATAAGAAAAATTCGTAGTTATATACAAACGAGCATATACAATAATCCTGCTCCCCGTATTAAGAAAACATTGATTAAAAAAAGGAAACGCAGATTTCCCCACGTTTCCTCTTAATATCGTACGGATACAAATCAAATTTTAATCAGCCGTACCTTGCTGATGCCGTCCAGCCCCTGTAACAGACGGATGGTTTCCTTGCCCACTTCGCTGTCTACAGTAAGGAACATCATGGCCACGCCGTTCTGCTGGTTGCGGCTTACCTGCATGGTCGCAATATTGACCTTGGAAGCACCCAGCAGCGTTCCGATCTGACCGATCATACCAGGCTTATCTTCGTTGTTAACTGCCAGCATGAAAGCAGCAGGTTCTATGTCAAACTGATAGCCGTTGATATCTTTGATACGCACTTCCCCTTCCGGATTTACATTTCCGGCCGCCGTAAAAATGCCTTTCTTTGTATGCACTTTTACTTTCAGCAGATTCACAGGACTGTTTTCCTTGCTTTCCACAACTTCAACGCCGCGGCCTTCCGCTGTCAGCTCCGCATTGACATAATTGACACGTTCTTTCAGGACAGGCTCAAACAGTCCTTTCAGGAAGGCGCGGGTCACCATATCGGTTTCGATTTCCGCTAAAGCGCCGCTGTAGATCACTTCCACCTTTTCTACAGCGTCATGCTCCAGCTGGTAGTACAACTTGCCGAGGTCTTCGGCCAGGACCATGATTTTCTTCACTTCATCCAGTTCGCTGGCCTGCAGTGCCGGCAGATTTACCGCATTGGGCACCATTTCGCCCCGCAACGCGGCAATAACTTCTTCCGCAATGGCAATACCCACGTTATCCTGCGCTTCCTGGGTGTCAGCGCCCAGATGGGGGGTCAGCACGCACTGAGGCAGGTCAATCAGCGGGGAGATGGGCTTCGGTTCATCTACCAGCACATCGATACCGGCGCTGGCTACAATCCCTTCCCGAATTGCGCGGGCCAGATCCTGTTCATTGTACAGACCGCCCCGGGCGCAGTTTACGACGCGAACACCCTTTTTGCATTTCTGCCATTCTTTATAGGTGATCATGTTCATCGTTTCTTCGGTTTTCGGGGTATGGATGGAGATTACGTCGGACTCTTTCAGCAGTTCGTCCAGGGTCTCGCATTTTTTTACATTATATTTTTTGAAACGTGCATCCGCAATGTACGGATCGTACGCAATAACCTTCATACCGAAAGCCTGCATACGGGTAGTCAGCAGCCCGCCGATACGGCCCAGGCCGATAATACCCAGGGTCTTGCCCAGCAGTTCCATGCCTTTCAGCCCGTCCCGGTTCCAGACACGGCTTTCAATCATCTTATGGGCTTTTACCGTATTCCGGCAGGAGGCCAGCAGCAAGCCTACCGTATGCTCGCAGGCAGAAACGATATTGGATTCCGGTGTATTTACTACAATGATACCGCGTTTCGTAGCCCCTTCCATCTGGATGTTATCCACACCGTTGCCGGCGCGGCCTACCACCTTCAGGTTAGTGGCGTGTTCATAAAACTCTTCATTGATTTTCGTTACGCTGCGAACGATGATGGCATCGTATTCGGGAATGCGTTTCAGCAGTTCTTCCCGGGGCAGATTCATCTCCACATCGACCTGCAGATCTTTCTGCGCTTTTAACAGGGCAACGCCTTTGTCCGAAATTTTCTCCGTAACAATAATTTTTTTCATTTTCTTTTCCTCCTTTTCGTTTGCGGCGCATGGCAATCATATTGTGCCGCCGGTAAGGAACTGCCATGAAACAGTTCCGAAGGACCGAAGCAAAAGCAATTAAAAACTCCCGTCCCTTCGTAAGGACGGGAGTTCGTATTTTGTCGTATGAGCTCGCGTGGTGCCACCTTAGTTCACTGCAACCGTACATAAAAGCCGGTTCACCTGCATCTGCGCAGCCTCTTCCCTGCCTTCACTGTAACATATTACAGCCTCATTCCCGGGATATCGGCCGGAACCGGACAGGTTGCAACCCCTGCCTTCTCCAGAGCGGAATTCAATCTTCGACAGGACGGTTCGCACTGACCACCGTCTCTCTGGACAGTCTGGGATTTACTTTTCTCTTTCATAAAATTGCATTTTGCTTTTATAAATGAGATTATAGGCGTTTCATCGCAAAAAGTCAAATAGAAGTTTTGTAATATTTGAAACAAAAACAGCATCTGCCTGATGCTGTTTTGCTATTATTACTTCCCAGCCAAATCTTTCTGATTCAAAAGATCTGTCAGATAGTGTATGGTCTTCAGGGCAGCGCCGCGGTTCTCCCGGATGATATTGATGGAGGCTTCCCCCATTTTTTTACGCAGGTCATCATCCCCGGCAATTTCCAGAAAAGCTTCTGTCAGGCCGCCTGTATCAGATACCATGCGGCAGGCGCCTGCCTTACTTAACAGGGAATAGGAATCTTTAAAATCTTCCATGCTGGGACCTACAAGAATAGGTTTGGCATGGGCCGCCGGCTCCAGCACATTGTGACCACCGTAACGCACAAGGCTGCCGCCGACGAATACAATGTCCCCTACGGCATATATGCGCCCCAGTTCGCCAATGGTATCAAGCATGAGGACAGGAAACTCTGGCCGCTGCCCTTCCATCTCCTTCAGTTTGGAACGAAAGCCCATCTCATAACCGAATTTGGCATTCACCTTTTTGATTTCTTCAATCCGGTTCAGTTTACGGGGCGCAATGATCAGACGGGCATGGGGATATTTTTTGCGCACGGCCGCAAAGGCAGTCAGCACGGCTTCTTCTTCCGTACGGTGGGTGGAACCTGCCACAATGACCGGCCAGGCATCTTTTCCCAGTCCCAGTTCTTTTTTATAGGCTGCCATGTTCTCCGGGGAAACTTCTGCATAGGTCTGGTCAAATTTCGTATTGCCGGTCACAATGATCTTTTCAGGATCCGCGCCCAGCTGGGTAATATATTTGGCGTCAATGCTGGACTGCATACAGAAAAGGTTTATAGTATCCAGCATATCGCGAAGAAGACCGGACAGATACCGGTAACTTTTTGCGGATTTTTCCGAGATACGGCCATTCATCATCATCGCAGGGATATTCCGCTCCCGGATGGCGCGCAGAAAGTTAGGCCATAATTCCGTTTCTACCATTATAAAGATACCCGGACGGATGCGGCTTACCATGGATGACGCCACAAATGGAAGATCCAGCGGGAAATTGATGATGGCATCTGCCTCCGGCATAATCTGCCTGGCCATATCGTAACCGCCCACAGTAACGGCGGAAGCCAGCACTTTCCGTTCCGGCATCAGGTTTTTGATTTCTTTTACCAGAGGGCTGATGGCCACCATTTCACCTACCGAAGCACCATGAAGCCAAATGCAGTCAGTATCCGCCACAGGAGCGATTTCTTCTTGGCGAACCAGCCCCATGCTTTGCCGGAAACGGTTTCCGAATCCCTTTTCCTTGACCAGCCGGTACAGGAAGTAAGGCAGCACCAGGATGATAAATACTAACGTAACTAAAATATTGTAAAGAATATACATAGATGATGATTAACTCTCTTCCCTGTTATTTGGTACTGAAATCACTTGCTTTTCATTTTATCATGCTGTATTTTACTTTGCAACACGATAAACTAAAAAAGGGAGAAACGCATGTGCCACTTACCTCACATGGTTTTCTCCCCTTTGAGTTATTTAAATTAAAGCATAAAATAATGGAAATTGCAAGTGAAATAAGCAGGTGCTGATTCAATGATTGTGTACAATGACAGTGGGCTTTTTGCGACTATGACGACAATACATTCTAAATCGCGCTACTTTCCTGCCAGATATTCTATTGCCAGCAAATATCCCTGCAGTCCCAGGCCGCAGATCTGACCGGTACAGCCTGCCGTGGTCACACAACGGTGACGGAATTCTTCCCGCTGGTGGATGTTGCTGATGTGCACTTCCACTGCAGGTATATTCACAGACTTCAACGCATCCAAAACCGCCACACTGTAATGGGTGTAAGCACCGGGGTTGATTACAATACCATCCACTTTCCCATAACATTCCTGGATCCAGTCAACCATCTTTCCTTCAGAGTTAGTTTGCCTGATCTCCACTTCGATTTGGAGCGCATCCGCTTTTTCCCGGATCATTTTGCAAAGATCCTGATAGGTCAGCGTTCCATATACATTCTTTTCACGGATACCCAGCATATTAATGTTAGGTCCGTTCAGCACTATAATTTTCTTCATCTTTGTACTACTCCTTCAAACTTCTCAGTCAGTCACAAAAAGCACCGGTCAGCGTGCATACAAATTATTCAGTATTTCCTTAAGTGTGTCCCGGCAGGGTTATTCCGCCAGATCATCAATTAAACTAATTCATACTGCTTTTTCTTTACGGCTTCTGTCAATTGCAGCAGTACATCCTTCATGCTGCCTTTATTCCTCACAGTTACATCTGCCGCAGCACGGTACAGCGCTTCCCGCTGTGCATATAACTCATAGACACGCTGCCGGCCTTCCGTCAGCAACGGACGCGTTTCCGTATCCACATCGCCCACGATATCCCCGGGAGAACGGTCTAAAAAAATGATTACTCCGTTTTCTTTTAAGCAGGCTATATTCTCCTGTCGCAGTACTACGCCGCCGCCCATAGCCAGCACTTTACCCTGCAACTTTGCCAGACGTTTGGTGGTTTCGGTCTCCTGATTACGGAAACAGTCTTCACTTACAGCAAACAGCTCCGGTATCGTTTTCCCGGCATCTTTTTCAATTTCCGAATCGGCATCGATAAAATCCCTGTTCAGTATTTCCGCCAGATAACGTCCCAGCGTACTTTTCCCACTGCCGGGCATGCCAATCAGCACAATGTTTTTCATAATAGTTTCCTGACTTTTTCTGTTACATCTGCAATAATTCCAACGTTTAGTTTACGCTCCAGCCAAATCTCATCGGCCGCCACCGCCTGAGCCACCAGCATAAACAGACCGTTCACCGCCGGTTTCCCCTGCAACCGCGCCAATTTCATAAACTGCGTTTCCGCCGGATTATATACAATATCCACTGCCGCCGCAAAATGTTCCATTACCGCGCCGTTTACCGGTGAAGCATCTGTTTTCGGGAACATCCCCACCGGTGTGCAGTTGATCAGCAAATCGCCGTCCATTGTTTTTAAATCTTCATACGTTTTGACAAGATAATGCGACCGGATATCCTCCGGTGCGGTTTCGATTGCCCTGGAAATGACCGTGATCGTGTCCGCCTTCATATCCTTCACACATTGCATAACCGCCCGGCTGGCCCCGCCGGTACCCAGAATGCAGACTTTCTTACCTTCCGGGACCAGCCCATTGTGTTCCAGCAGGCGGGCAAAGCCGAAATAGTCTGTATTAAAGCCTTCTGCCCTTCCATCTTTAAAGGAAATCGTATTTACCGCCCCGATGGCTTCCGCTTCCGCTGCAATCCGGTCAAGACTTCCCATTACTGCCACTTTATGAGGTATCGTCACATTCAGGCCCCGGTGTGTGTGCCGCAGTTCCACGACTTTTTCCGCCAGCCGTTCCGCAGAAACTTCAACCAGTTCATAGCTGGCAGAAAGACCAAGCTGCCGGAACACTTCCTGATGAATCTGAGGCGACAGGCTGTGCCCCAGTTTCTCGCCTAACAATCCAAATTTCATGTTCATCCTCTTTTTCCTGTTTCCAACTGAAACGTTGTTCAGCCTTCCCGTAAGGCAATATCTTTAATATAACACTTATTTTGCTTTATCTCCGTCTGCCACATAGTTGCCTAAAATCTTGCAGTAGGCACTGTATTCCGCCACATCCTGCAGCCCCCTCCGCACGTTGGGATCCTCTAAATTTCCTGTCAGGTCAATATGGAAAAAATATTCCCAGGAACGTCCTTCCATAGGCCGTGACTCCAGGTTCAGCATGTTCAGGCCGCCTTTATAGAAATGCTGCAGCACCTTGTACAGAGAACCCGGTTCATGCTGTGTTGCGATAACTACCGTAATTTTATCCGCATCCGGCCGGTGTTCCGGCTGGTCAGCAATAATAATGAACCGGGTGTGGTTAGCGGTATTGAAGTTAATGTTCTCCGCCAGGATTTCCAGACCGTATAATTTGGCTGCCTGGCGGGATGCTACCGCACCTTTGCACAGATCTTTACTTTCACTGACCATCTGGGCGCTGCGCGCCGTATTAAAAAAGGGAATCAGTTCAATTTCAGGATGCTTCTTAAAGAATTCACGGCTCTGTTCCAGCCCCTGGGGATGGGAATAAACCTGTTTAAGGTCCTCTATTTTAGTACCGGGAAGTCCCAGCAGGTTCTGATCCACTTTAATGATTTTTTCCCCAACGATATGGCAGTCATACTTCCGCACCAGATCGTATACCTCAGTAATGCCACCGGTAGACGAGTTTTCAATCGGAAGTACGCCGTATTTGATTTCATGGTTCTTGACTGCAACTACGACATCTTCAAAATGGACAAAATTCATTTCCACTTTAGCCACATCAGAAAAATAATCTTCCAACGCCTGATGACTGAATGAACCTTTCACTCCCTGGTATCCTACGCGGATTGGATCTGCGCTTTGTTTTTTCTTTTTAATATTGGCCGCCAGGATGTCAATCTGCAGATTACGGCTGGTTTCCATGATTTTTTCCATAATCTGTTTTATATGCGGCGCATACGCGGGATTCTTCAACAGCCCCACTACTTTAGCGATCACCTGATCTTCCCGCTCCCGATCCAGCACCTGCATATTACGGTTATCCTTGTAAGCCGCTACCCGTTGCACCACGTCCATCCGCTTTTCCAGTGTATCTGTCAGGATTGCGTCCAGCCTGTCGATCTCCTGCCGCAATTTTTCTAATTCCGGTTCTGCCACGTTCTTACATCCTTTCCTCTTGATTTATCCTCTGTAAGCATATCCAGCAATACCCATGCTGTAACCGCCTCGACTACAGGAATCGCCCTTGGTACAATACATGGATCATGCCGTCCCTGTATCTCCAGTACCGTATCTGTACCTTCCGCTACATTCACCGTATGCTGCGGCTTTCCAATAGACGGTGTCGGTTTGATTGCTACCCGGAACAGTACCGGCATCCCATTGGTAATGCCCCCCGTAATTCCTCCGTTATTGTTTCGGGTCGTCCTGACCCTGTCTCCGTCAAAAGTCATAGGGTCATTGGCTTCACTGCCTCGTAACGCAGCCACAGAAAAGCCTGCACCGAACTCAATGCCTTTTACCGCCGGCACAGAGAACAGTGCATGGCTCAGGCAGCTCTCCAGGGAATCAAAAAACGGGTCACCGACACCTGCGGGCATACCAATTGCCATGACCTCAATGATACCCCCTACGCTGTCCATCTGTTCCCGGGCATCCATAATTTCTGTTTCCATCAAAGATACCCTGCTTTCCTCCAGCACAGGCAGGGTATGCTTACGCAATTCCTGCAAACGTTCTGCCGGTTCCCCCAACGGATTGAACAGACGGTCCGTTACCCGGCCTATACGGGCAACATGCGAACCTACAATAATCCCCTGTTGCGCCAGTACACTCTTTGCTACAGCACCGGTAAATACCAGAGGTGCTGTCAGCCTGCCGGAAAAATGACCACCGCCCCGGTAATCGTTAAAGCTTTTGTATTTAATCTTTCCTGCATAATCTGCATGGCCGGGCCGCATCACATCCTTCAGCAGACTATAGTCTTTGGAATGTTGATCATTATTAGGTATAAGAACACAAAGCGGAGTTCCCGTTGCCTTTCCTTCAAATATCCCGCTTTCAATAATAAAAGTATCCGTTTCCTGGCGTTGGGTACTCATTTTGTTCTTCCCGGGAGCGCGCCTCGCCATCTCTTCTTTAACAAATGTCTCGTCTATCACGGTTCCCGGCGGCAATCCGTCCAGGACCAGACCGATTCCCCTTCCGTGTGACTCACCGAATATCGTCATACGCAAACTGCGTCCAAATGTTGCGCCCATTTGCTTCACCTCAAACAAAAAGCTTAATCTCACAACTTTATTTACTATTATCTCATGCAGCTTTCAGCATTTCAATCGATTCTTTCTGCCTTGCCGCCGACAGATGCGTAATCATTCCAGAATTCCGGATAGGATTTACTTACACTTTCACCACCTGTCAGGGTAATCGGTTCTTTGCATACCAGCGCAACCACAGCCATGCTCATGGCAATCCGGTGGTCGTTCCAGGCATCCACAGAAGCGCCGCCGGGAAGACCGTCCGGCTTTCCTTTTATTAACAGTCCTTCCGGCTCTTCCGTGATCTCTGCTCCCAGCTTCATCAACTCTGAATGCATGGCCGCCAGCCGGTCGCATTCTTTGATCCGCAGCCGTCCCGCGTTGATAATATGGGTCGTCCCTTCTGCTACTGCCGCTGCCACCGAGAGGACCGGCACCAGATCCGGACAGTCCGCCGCATCAATTACGCATCCATTCAGGCGGGACCGGGTTACCGTAAAACAATCATTTTGTACAGTAATCTTAGCACCCATACTGCGTAAAATTTTCAGAACCGCCTTATCCCCCTGTAAAGAAGCTTCACTTAAACCGCAGCAGCATAATCCTTCCCGGCAGCCAATGGCTCCGGCCACCAGCCAGAACGCCGCCTGAGACCAGTCCCCTTCTACAAGTACCCGGCTTACCGGTGTCTGATACTGCTGATTGCCGGGAATTATATAATGCAGATCATCTGTCTGTATGATATTTATACCAAACTGCCGCAGGCTGCTCAGGGTCAGCTCAATGTAACTGGCAGATTCCAGCGGCGGCAAAATTTCCAACGTGGAATCGCCTTCCAGCAACGGTAATGCAAATAACAGCCCGGAAACAAACTGGGAACTTATATCTCCCGGCACCACATAGGTTCCCGGTCTCAGTCTGCCGGCTACCGTCAGCGGAAGATTCCCATTTTCAGCTGTACGGTAACGCAGTTCCTGTTTGTCAAAAATATCGTAATAAGGCTGCAGGGGACGGGAAACCAATTTTCCGTGTCCTTCAAACGAAAACGGTACATTGCACAGGGCACCTAACGGAATAAAAAAGCGCAGGGTGGAACCGGACTCCCCACAATCGGCAGTAACAGGCTCCGAAGGGAATTTATGATTCCAACTGTACTGAAACGCTGTCCGACCCCTGTACCGCGATGACACGTTTTTCACAGTAACGCCCAGCCCCGTCAGACAACGGTTCGTTGCCTCAATGTCTTTGGATATGGCAATATTATCCACGGTACAACCGTTACCGGAAAGACCTGCGCAGATACACATACGGTGACCCATGCTCTTGGATGACGGGACAAGCACGCTGCCATGGATGAATGCTTGCGAAATCCGATTTATCGTCATGACTGAACTCCTTGTAAATCAACTACTTTTCCGGGATATAACGTTTCAGTTCGCCAAACTCCACTTTCTGTAAAACGCTTTCCCCTATCTTTTTGAGCAGGATCAGCGTAATGCTTGAACCCCGCTTCTTTTTATCAAGAGAAATGGCCTGCAGGAAATCTTCCTGCCGCATAGCAACAGTAACCGGAAGCTGAAACTTGTGCAACAGCCCGGCAATTTTGTCAGCTGTCCCCGGTTCTGTAAAACCCAGCTTTTCAGACTGCCGTGTTAACAGCACCATACCGATCCCCACGCCTTCCCCGTGACTGTACCGGTCAAAACAGAAAGATTTTTCCACTGCATGTCCCAGGGTATGTCCGAAATTCAGCAGCATCCGTTCTCCCGTATCAAACTCATCCTGTTCCACAATACGGGCTTTGATATTGCAGCATATTTCTATTATTATATCTGCATTCTCCAGCAGCTCTGTGTCATTTTGGATCTTTTCCAGCATCTGAAACAATTCTTTATCCCGGATACAGCCGTATTTGACCACTTCCGCCAGCCCGTCATGCAGATAGCGTACAGGCAATGTCTGTAGTAAATCCGGATCGATATAAACCGCCCTGGGCTGGTAAAACGCGCCTACCAGATTTTTCCCACTTGGGAGATCAATGGCTACCTTGCCGCCCACACTGCTGTCTACTGTCGCAAGGAGCGAAGTCGGAATCTGGATAAACGCAACGCCCCGTAAAAAGGTTGCCGCTGCCAGCCCGCCCATATCGCCGGTCACTCCGCCTCCCAGTGCAATCACCGCATCGCTGCGGGTCAGTCCGGCTTCCGCCAGCCCGTCATACAGATTTCCCAACGTCTTCAGGTTTTTTCTTTCTTCCCCTGCTTTAAAGGTAAGTACCGTAACTGTAAAACCTTCTTTTGCCAAAGCGTCCCGTAAAATAGAAGCATACAGCGGTCCTACGTTACTATCTGTAATAACTGCGATTTTTTCCACTTTGGGCAAAAGTCTCCTGACTTTGCTGCCAACATGATATAACAGTCCTTTTTCAATTTCTATATCATAACTTTTAGGACCCAGGTCCACATGAACATTCCGCATGGTTTTCCTCAACTTATTCCTGTCACATCTGTTAAGGATACGCTGATTAAATGAGCTTGTGCAACGCCTGTTGCATACGAATGAATCAGCGTTTCCTTACTTCACAACATACTTCATGGACTGCTGTTTAATATAGCATCCGTCTCCTCGGCCCGGCTTCCCGCATAATCGCCTTCAACGCATCCCTGTCATTTTCTGCAATGGCCTTCTTCCAGCGTTCCAGCTGTTTCTGGTAATTCTCAATTTCCGCAATTACATTATCCCGGTTGGAAAGAAACAGGTCGCTCCACAGTTCCGGATTGATATCAGCCACGCGGGTAGCATCCCGGAAACCGCCAGCTATAAAATATTGCGTGTTTTCATTATAGGACGCACTGTTTACCAATGCCACTGCCGTAATATGGGGAAGGTCGCTGGTATAGGCGATGATTTTATCATGCTCTTCCATAGAAACCGTAACGGAACGGGCACAGCCCAGCGCCGCAGCAAAACCTTCCAGCCAACAGACAGCTTCTGCTGAATTCTTCTCTGTAGGCACAATAATATAATTGGAGTTATTGAATATCGCTGCATCCGACATACCCAGGCCGCTGCCCTGCCGCCCGGCCATAGGATGGCCGGATATAAACTCGCAGCCTGCCGGCAGCAGTTCCTGAATCTCGAGAGGCATCAATCCTTTGACCCCGGTAGCATCCGTCATCAGCATGCCTTCCGAAAAGTTCTGCACATTGTTTCGCACAAAATCAACAATAGCTTCCGGATAGACGCTGCAAATAATTACATCAGCCTCTTTCAGGTTGCTGCCGTCCTCCTCTACTACTTCATCGATCATATTGGCATTCAGACAGGCCCGGGCAATTCCGTGACTGATATCCATGCCCAGAATCTTCCTTACCTTTAAATTGCGAAGCGCTTTTGCATAAGAACCGCCGATCAGCCCCAGACCGATGATGGCAAAGGTTAACTCCCGTATTGGCTTTTCCTGATATTGTTTCGACATGACCGCTCCTTATAAATCCCGTCCGATAATACGGGCAATCCCTTTTAATTCACCCATCAGTTCCGCAAAGCGCTCCGGTTTCAAGGACTGGGCCCCATCGCACAATGCCCGCTCCGGATCGTTATGGACTTCGATGAGAAGCCCGTCCGCCCCAACGGCAACCGCCGCCTTGGCCAGGGCAGGAACCATCCACCACAGACCCGCCGCATGGCTGGGATCTACGATGACCGGCAGGTGACTCAGCTTCTTTGCGGCACATACAGCGCTCAGGTCCAGCGTATTGCGCGTATACGTCTCATACGTACGGATACCCCGCTCGCACAAAATGACATTGGGATTTCCTTCCGCCATAATGTATTCCGCGCTCATGATCCATTCCTGTACCGTAGCGGCTAAACCGCGTTTCAGCAGAATCGGCTTCTTTGTTTTTCCCAGTTCCTTTAAAAGAGAATAATTCTGCATATTACGGGCACCTACCTGGATCAGGTCTACATCTTCCACAAAGCGGTCCAGCACATCAACACTCATAATCTCAGTTACAATAGGAAGTCCGGTTTCCGCTTTCGCTTCTTTAAGCAGTTCCAGCCCGGGCATTCCCATGCCCTGGAACGAATACGGAGATGTGCGGGGTTTGAAGGCGCCGCCCCGCATCAGGTGCGCTCCGGCCATCTTTACGGACTTGGCCACCCCGATAATCTGCTCCCGGGTCTCCACGCTGCAGGGGCCGGCAATGACCTGCATCTGCCTGCCACCAATCTTCACACCGCCTACGTCAATGACACTGTCATCCGGATGGAATGCCCGGTTCGCACGTTTAAAAGGTTCCTGGACCCGCAGCACCTTTTCAATCCAGTCATTGACCATGATGTCATGGGGATTGAGGATACTGGTGTCGCCTACCACACCTAAAATGGCAGCCTGGTTACCGGTACTCAGATCAATTTTAAACCCTTTTGCTTCCAGGCCGGCAATAATCTTATTTCTCTCTTCAATCGGGGCATTAGGCTTCATTACGATAATCATGGTGTACACACTCTCCTTATTAATACAATTATATTTTTTACGTAATATCTTGTATATTCTGCAACCCTTATGACCTTCCAGATGCACAGCTTGCCAACACAAACGAGGTTCTAGTGGTTTGTTTTCAGGTTTGCGTTTATATAGTAAAAAAGCGGGCTCGTAAAAGAGCCCGCCTGCATTTGGTTGGCAGCCTTTGAAGTTCAGTTCCTTCACCGGCCTTTTCTGTTTACGATTCTATGCCTTCTTCTCTTTTTCCCACACAAAATAGCCATAGCCGTAATAATAGCTATAGCTAAAGGAAAAAACATAATTTGCCGCAAACATAGAATTCGATTTCATCATTACACCTGCAAAACAAACATGTAACCACTGCTAACGTTTACATATTGTCAGTGTAAACCCATTTGATTTTCCCGTCAAGCAGCATTTGTGTAACGCTTTTTACAGTTTTACAGATTTGGACAAAGTTTGCTAAAACCGTTCCCGATATTTTGCTTCAGCCTTTCCAGAATCAGCAAATTTTTCTACTTATTATCTCCCGGCAGCTCGCTTATATAATACGTATACATAACGTAATTCGCCAACGCGTCTTCATACTCATGCTGGGGATACGGCTCATCAATCTTATCTACAAACTGCATTTCCCGGCTGAAATAATAGGCCTTATCCCCAAAAAAACCCAAAGCGCATTCCGGTTCCGGATACTGTTGCAGCAGGTTCCGGCCGATAAACCGTTCCGGCGGCTGAATGCCCTGCAGACACAGCAGCGTAGGCGCTATATCGATCTGGGAAGCGTAGGCACTGCTGTCCAGATTTTCCAATGGCGCCAGATTTTTAGAAATAAAAATGAGAGGAATGGGCGCGATGCTCTGCCTGTCTTTCTCATTTTTCACCAGTTCCGTATATTCCCCTCCGGAATGGGGATTGTGATCGCTTGTGATGACGTACAGCGTACGGTCATCCAGCAATCCCGCTTCTTCCGCTGCTTTAAAAAACGCCTTCAGTGTGCAGTCCACCCAGTACATCCCGTGAATGGTAACTGTCTGGTTATCCCGGAAAGACGCCGGTGTATCACTCCATTGCGTTGCGTAATAGGGATACGGCTGGTGCATGTCCAGGGTTTTGGTAACATAAAAAAACTTCTGCTCTTTCAGCTTTTTCAGTTGCTCCAGCGTTCTCCGGTACATTTCGTCATTATGGAAGCCCCAGCCGGAAGCCCCGGTATAACCGGCCTTCTCCATATCTTCCCTGGCTTCGTAATGAGCCATGCCAAACTGTTCCGTATATTGCCGGAACTCACTGTTGTAATAACGGCTGGAAGCACTTTGGAAATATCCGTCAAAGCCGTTTTCCTGCATACTGCGGAACAGGGACGGTTTATCGGTGCCCTCAACATCCCCGTCAAACAACAGCTGGGAACGGAACGTGGCGTTCAGCCCTTCCGTAGTAGGTACGGCGGAAGAATAGTAATTGTCAATACGAGGGTATTTTTTTGCAAGGGAATCCAAAAACGGCGTAGCTTCTGCCGGTATCTCTTTATTATAAAAATGGATATAGTCCCGGTGCACCGATTCCAGGATCAGCATCACAATACGGTCGTAGGCCGGTGCCGGCAGCGGACTTGCGGACTTCCTCCGCATGACCCCCAGTTTGTACATCCACTCTTTGTCTTTTTCTGTCAGTTCTTTTTTCTTGTGCTGACCGACCAGCACCGCTTTCTCTTTTTTAAAAGCAGCCTTGCTGACGACATTCACAGCAATCGGCGTAACCAGCATATCGCGGTATTCCTGCCTGCTCTTTTCAATTTGCTCCTCGCTCCATAAACCGGATTCATGCAGCGCATATAATCCCAGTTGGCTTCCTGTAAAATACAACAGGTTGAAAAGAAGCGTGCAGCCTGACACTGCCAGCAACGCCCAGGCAATATTCGGCTTGTGCCTTCTCGGCTTCGTCACCCGGAACAAAAGGAAGACGGCCAGGATA
Organism: Succiniclasticum sp.; assembly: GCF_056977735.1. Classification (NCBI taxonomy): domain Bacteria; kingdom Bacillati; phylum Bacillota; class Negativicutes; order Acidaminococcales; family Acidaminococcaceae; genus Succiniclasticum; species Succiniclasticum sp. The sequence goes on along the minus strand of NZ_DBMCWA010000001.1, from coordinate 28,741 downwards.
CAACCGGCAATTTGCATAAGCTGCACCTTCGAAAAGGAAGACATGACGCCCTGGATCGCATAGATATTAAAATTGCGGAAGAACACCGCCTGAACATGCATGGACGTCTGCCAGAAATAGATCACATCCAGCAGCATAAGGGAGGCACAGCAGAAATAAACAACAAAATATATAAATTTGTTAATCCTTGTCGGCGCGTGATGATACCAGACGGCTGCCAGGATCGCCAGCACAATATTATTCAACAGGCCGGCCAGAATGGCCAGTGTCGTTAAAAAGTAGGGATCCAGCGCCAGCTTTTGCTGCATATACCAGGCAAAACCCAGATATGCCACACCCAGCACCACAGCAGGAAAATACCGTTGCAGACGGTCAGGAATCCGTTTACGGCGCAAAAAAAGAAGGTACCCTGTTACCAGAAGCACCACGTCACGCAACAGTGCGTTAACCAGCGCCAGCCAGTAATCGCCTAAAGGAAAAGGAGTGATTCCGGCATAAAGCATCCGGGCATGTTCTTCTTCCCTGAAGTAAATGGCGCCTGCAATTATAACAAAAAACAGCAGGACGCGAATACGTTTTCTATTCCTTAGCCAGTCCATAAGGATACCTGCCTGTTAATTTCTACGGAATAAACAACAATGGTTCTTCCATCATTTCAAGTGTCAACGGAGTAGAGGCAACCACATCCCCGTCCAGTTCTACCGGGAAATCCTCTACCAGATTTACAGATTCAATCTCGATTTTTTTCGCCTTCCTGCAGATAATTCCTTTATCCATTTCCAGTCCCTCCAGCGCAATGAGGGACGCATATTTTAAAATATCAGCCCGCTTATTGCCCGGGAAAACCGCTGCATGGAGATACGGCGAAGACAGGGCGGCATCCCGAAACAGGTTATACCGTCCGGCATAGTAACGGCTTTTTCCGACTATTACAGACGAACCGGTATACCACTCGTTCTCATCATTAAAACGTACCTGAAATGCGTAACGCCAGTTGCTGAAGACCAGTTCCTGACGAACCAGCTGTGTACTTTGCAGCACATAGGCAAATTTATTCAGCAAACGCTTCTGCACGGCCCCTACGCCATCTACCACCAGAGAATCAAAGCCAACGCTGGCTACCGTTAAAAACAGGTTCCCGTTTGCCCGGGCAGTATAAAGCGGATACACGTATCCTTTCAGCGTACGGTGCACCCATCGAACCGGTTCATTCCGCAAAGACATCTCTTTGGCTATCAGATTTACTGTTCCAGCCGGAAACACACTGATATACGGGCGGTAATCCAGCCGCAGCATATCTTCCACAAAAGCGCGAACGGTTCCGTCTCCGCCAGCAATGATCACCCAGTCGCATTTCTCATCCGCAGCCCGTTTAGCCAGTTCCGGCATCTGTTCAAAAAGTTTAACATCCAACAGCTCTATTTCCGCATCCAATTCCTGTTTTAATAATTTATAAACCTCATTGATGCGGGAGATCATGCTGGCAAACAGTTGCCGGCCCGAATAGCGGTTATAGAGAATAAAAACTCTTTTAAATTGTTTTACATTAACCTGGTTACATGGCTGCATCAGCAGTCCTCCCCGCGCAAAGCTTCCGATATTGTATATTTAACCTTTTTTTGCAAACTGCCACTTTTCCTGTCATTTCATTCCAGCCACGTTTCACAGGCATCCAGTACCTGCTTTACCGTCAGCTCTTTCATGCATCGCATATTGTATTTTGAATCGCGGCAATGGTGTTTCATCCCTGCTGCGCAGCCGGGGCAGGGAGGCTGTGCCGTGACAATTGTCGCCAGCCGCGTATAGGGCCCGTACAAATCCGGATGGCTTGGCCCGTACATGGCTACAACGGGTACCCGCTGGCTGATTGCCACATGCATGGGACCACTGTCATTGGTAACAATGAGAGTGCAACGGCGCATAGCGGCAGCCAGCTGCCCAATGGAAAACTGTCCGGTAGCTATCACCGGCTTTGATTTCATATGCTTAACGGCCTCCTGTACCATATCCTCATCCATGGTACCGCCAAAAAATACTGTCCTGTACCCTTTCGCAGCCAGTGTGTCTGCCACTTCCGCAAACCGTTCCGGCGCCCAGCGTTTTGTTTCTACTGCACTGCCAATATTAAAACCCACCAGCTTATCTGAGGAAGCCACACCCTGTTCTGTCCAAAACTTTTCAGCAAAAGCCCTGTTCTCATTTCCCGGAAAAATTTCCAGGCCGCGATGATGCAGCTCTTTCACTCCAAGCTGTGACAAAACATCCAAATACATATCCGCCGCATGCTTTTTCCGGTCCAGCGGAGTCAGTATATCAAACCAGGGTTTGAACAGCCAGTTGGTACAGCCGGTACGTTTTCCAACTTTTGTCATAGCGCAGATAAAAGAACAACGCTCATTGGGATGCAGATTGATCAGGATATCAAACTGCATCTTCCCTAAATTATGGGCACAGCTCAACAAAGCAAGAAGACTGTTGTCCCTGCCCTTTTTATCAATGGTAATGACCTCGTCCAGACAGGGATTGTGCAGCACCACGTCTTTCAGTTTTTCATCTACCAGCATCGTAATATGGGAATCCGGCGCTGCTTCCCGCAGTGCCCGGATAAACGGCGTGGTCAGGGTCAGATCCCCGAGGTGCATCAAAAACGTCACCAGAATTTTTTTACGGTTCAATTCCACGCCTTTCACTTCACTTTCCTCTTATATTCTTCAAACGCCATTTCCGGCGTAATTGCGTTCATACAAATCCAGTTGTTGCAATGTTTTTTCAGACAGCCTGCACAAGCCACCGGTGCAGTTAAAACGGTTGCTTCCGTGCTTCCGTAAGGACCCGTACGATCTGGCCTGGTGGGGCCGTACATTGCAACTAACGGCCGCTTCATGGCTGCCGCAATAAACAACGGACCGGTATCTACGCTGATATAAGCTGTACAATGCTGAATCAGCGCGCCTAACTCCCGCAGACTGGTCTTACCGGTCAGATCAGTGACCCCAGGAACCATTTCTGTAATCTGTCTGCCCAGAGGCGCGTCTTCCGGACCTCCGGCAAGAACAACCTGCTTCCCGTCCTTCAAAATCATACCCGCCAGTCTGGCAAAGTATTCTGCAGGCCACTTTTTTGTCTCCCAGCGGGCGCCGGGAACCAGTACAACATAGGTTTTTTTTACAGAATCTGCCTTTTCCCTGACAGCCTGCCATTCTTTTTGCAAATCCGGCATGGGAAACTGTATCTCGTTCACTTCGCAGCCTAAATACCTGGCTACGTCCAGATAACGCTCTATCACATGGTCTCTGGCATGCGCGCCGGTAATCGCCTTACTGACAAGACCGCTTCCTTCACGCATCTCACAATAGCCAATACGGTTATTACAGCCGCTTATAGCGGCCAGCACAGCACTTTTAAACAGCCCCTGCATATCAATCACAAGGTCAAAATTCCTGCTGTGAAGCAATTCCCGCATTTCTTTGAAATACGACCACTTGTCGCAGACACCCATCTTTGTAAATTTAACTTTATCAAAAAAGAGTACTTCGTCCACTACCGGCGGGTCCGGCACAAACGCGCCGAACTGGGGGTGCACCAGCCAGGTCAGCCGTGCACCGGGGAAACGTTCCCGCAATACCGCAACAAAGGGCAACGTATGTAATACGTCGCCCAGTGAGCTCATTTTGATAATGAGGATATTCTTATATTCCATACAAATCCCCAAACACGAATCATCGTTACAAACGAACACTTAGCTCTTAACAATTTTCTTAACAAAATCCGACAGGTTTCCGCCGGTATAAAGAAATCCCTTCACCCCGGCGGCTTCCGCCGCTTCCACGTCGCGGGGACTGTCCCCGATCAGAAACGCGTCGGCAGGCTTCATATTAAAATCACGTAACGCCTGCAATATCATACCCGGCTTGGGCTTACGGCAGTCGCAATTCACATCATACTGTTTCACAACCGCCCCCGGAAGATGAGGGCAGTAATAAAAGGCTGCTATCTCGCCACCAGTTTTTTTTACCTCTGATGCCATCCAGCTATGCAGCTTCCTGACAGTTTCTTCCGTAAAATATCCCCTGGCCACACCGCTCTGATTCGTCACCACGACGACAAGGTACCCCTGCCGGTTCAGCCAGGCTATCGCCTCCAGACTGCCGGGAACCCATTCCACCTCTTCCGGTTTATGCAGATAATCCTTGTCAATATTCAGAACGCCGTCACGATCCAGCAAACACAACTTCTTTTCTGTCATATGATTCTTCATAAATCCTGTAATCATGTACCCGGATGTTTCCGGTAAAAACGGATACAAAAGTTTTCAGGCATGATCCTGCCGTGTATAATACCCGCCAGTCTTATCCAATACACGGCAATACTCTTCCACAGCTTTTTCAATATCGGTAAAACCGCCTTCATACCCGACAGACAGTAATTTTGTTTCATCGGCCTGGGTGTAGCTTTGATATTTTCCTTTCAGCACTTCCGGGAAGGGGATATACTCCAATTTATCCATTGATGCGCCAAAATGCTTCAGTATCGCTTTTGCTACCGTATTAAAAGGATGGGCGTGCCCGGTACCGCAGTTGAAGATTCCTTTCAGTTCCGGATGCTCCCAGAAGAAGAAGTTTACCTTCACCACGTCTTTGACATACACAAAATCGCGGGTCTGTTCCCCCGGGCCGTACCCGTCATAGCCTTCAAACAGTTTAACCTTACCTTCAGCTTTGAATTGGTTATACATCTGGAAGGCCATCGAAGCCATCTTCTCCTTATGGTTTTCCTGCGGGCCATACACATTAAAGTAGCGCAGCCCTACCACCTGGCTCTCCAGCCCATCCAGATACCGGCGGATATAATTATCCATAAACAATTTGGAAAACGCATACACATTTAACGCTTCTTCACATTCCGGTTTTTCCGTAAAGCCGTGCTTTCCGCTGCCATAGGTAGATGCGGAAGACGCATACATAAACTGGATTTTACGGTCTGCAGCAAAATGGAACAGGTTCTTCGTATATTCGAAGTTATTTTCCATCATATACTTGCCGTTATATTCCATGGTGTCGGAACAGGCCCCTTCATGGAAAATGACGTCAATCTTTTCATGATTGAACATCCCCTCCAGAATTGCATCGCCGAAATCAATTTTGTCCATGTAATCCATGACCTTCAGGCCCTGGATATTTTTGAATTTTACCATGTTGGTCAGGTTATCCACCACAAGGATATCATCCCGGCCCCGGTCGTTCAGACCCTTTACAATATTACTGCCGATAAACCCGGCACCTCCGGTAACAATAATCATACTGATACTCCGCCTTTCCGGAACCTACATTGCCTGCACTTTTAAGCACAAGCCCCGAATCTTACATCTTTCCTTCCCGCACCAGACCGGCAATCCGTTGCACCAATCCGGTAGTGGAATATCCTTCTTCGAATTCAATGATTTCCACTTTTCCGGCATATTCGCGTCCGGCCACCTGCTCCGGGCGGTAATCTCCACCCTTCACCAGAATATCCGGATGAATTATTTTTATTAATTTTGCAGGCGTATCCTCATGAAAGATGACCACTGCGTCAACACAGGCAAGGGAAGCCATGATCCGCGCCCGGTCCAGTTCATGGACCAATGGACGGGTATCGCCCTTCAGGCGGCGCACCGAGGTGTCTGAATTCAGGCCTACAATCAGATGTTTCCCCAGTTTGGCCGCTTTTTCCAGATAGGATACATGCCCGACATGCAGAATATCAAAGCACCCGTTGGTAAAGACGATCTTCTCTCCGCCTTTATGCCAGATCTGTGCCAGCTCCGCAATTTCCTTCCAGGATAAAGGACGGAATCCGTACCCCAGTTTCCTCTCTTCGCTGAGCAGATCTTTCAGCAATTCATCCCGGTGCACAGGGTATGTACCCACCTTGCCAACCACAATGCCGGCTGCCCGGTTTGCTATATAAACAGCTTCCGGCAACGGCAATTCGCCAGCTGCGGCAGCAATCAGGGCTGCAGCTGCAGTATCACCGGCGCCGGAAACATCAAATACTTCTAACGCGGAAGCGGGACTGTGGATAACCGTCCGTTTTTCCCCTACCAGTGTCATCCCCTTTTCACTGCGGGTGACTACCACGTTCCGGATCCGGTACCGTTCCCGTGCCATCTGGGCAATCTGCAATACGGGACCGTCTTCATTGGGGACCGTCTGCCCGGCCGCCTCACACATTTCTTTCAGGTTCGGGGTAATAAAAGTACAGCCTTCATATTTTTCCCAATGAGGTCCTTTGGGATCAACGAGTACCGGAATCTGATGCGCATTTGCCATACGGATCACCCACTGACAGAATGCATCAGAGCAGACGCCTTTGGCATAATCAGATACAGCAATACCATCCAGTCCTTTTTCTATCAGGTCCAGCAGCCACTGTTTGATCTGGTCCGCCTCTTCCGGGTACAAGTCGCCCACTTCTTCAAAATCCAATCGCAGCATCTGCTGACGGGCGCCCAGAATCCGCATTTTCGTAATTGTGGAACGGCGGCGGGATTTTACCAGACCGCTGAAGTCGATCCCTTCTTTTACAAGCAGTCCTTCCAGGATTTTACGGTTATCATCGTCTCCGGTCACGCCGCCCACATACACCTTGCAATCCAGATTTGCCAGGTTGGCAGCTACATTTGCGGCTCCACCCAATACCGAATCAATTTTCTTTACACGGTTTACCGGCACAGGCGCTTCCGGGGAAATACGGTTTACCTCCCCGTAAAAATACCGGTCCACCATCACATCGCCAATGACCGCAATACGCAGACTTTGTATCTTCTCAGCTAAAAATGAAGTACATTTCATATCATTCATGATCCACCAGTTCGCATAAAATATGTCCCATCAGTATATGCATTTCCTGAACGCGGGCGGTCACCCTGGCCGGAACTGCCAGGCAGATATCACAGGCAGCAGCCATTTTTCCGCCGCCTTCCGCCGTCATGCCGATACAGACGATACCTTTTTGCTTTGCTTCCTCAATGGCCAGCAAAACATTTTTGCTGTTTCCAGAGGTCGATATCCCAATCAGCACATCTCCCGGTCCGCCCAATGCCTGGATCTGACGGGCAAAGACGGTATCATACCCGTAATCATTCGCCACAGCAGTCAGTATGGAAGTGTCTACCGTTAAAGCAATAGCCGGAAGCCCTTTCCGTTCCTTTTGAAAACGCCCCACGAATTCCGCTGCCAGATGCTGGCTGTCCGCCGCACTGCCGCCGTTACCGCAAAAAAGAACCTTATGCCCTTCTGCCAGTGCCGTTTCAACATACTTAGCACATTGCTCCAGCTTCTGGGGTAAATCAGACGCCATTATCTTTTGCAGAACGTCCAGATGATCCGTTAAACGTTGTTCAATAATCCGGTTCATATGTCCTCCACTTTCCTGAATTTAAACCTTTACTAAATAATTTGTTTACCAGTTAAAGATATCAAACTTTACCGTCCATTCATTATCATTCTTATAGTGCTTTCGTTCATAAGAGATGGTAAGACCTTCACAGCAGAACCTGTGCAACCAGGTAAATGTTGTTGAATAATTGCCGTGATACAAGGAACTGCTGTCTGAATTATGCCGGTTCACAATCGAAACCGTATTATGTTCATCCGGGGTCCAGGAGACTCCCGTTCTCCATTCCCGTGAAAAATCAGGCTGTCCCAAACTGAAAAGATAACTGGTCTTATTCTCATAATGGAATGTTTCCCAGATATTCCATTTATCGGAAAAACGGTATCCAACAGTCCCGGTATAAATATCCGTATCCAGGGTTTTACCGTGTTCCCGGGTAACTTCATTATCCAGGCTTTCCTTTACCCATTTGTGCCCCAGCATCAAATCAAGGTACATCTTTTTCCCACCCAGCAGATGGATTCTGTCATGGCGCAAATTAACAGTCGTTTCCGTATGCCAGCTTGACCAGTTTGCATTGGTATATTTCCAAAGACCATGCGTAATACCGGCGTCAATAGTTAACGGTATGCCTTTTGCAATCCGATGGGGTTTTAAAAACAGACCCCAGTCCGTTTTCTTATGCAGCCAGATCCCGTCATCCAGCAGGTCATTGTCAGAATCATAAACATACCCATCGTTAAAACGTACATAAAAATCCTTTTGATCATGCCGGATGCTGTAGAAAGGCTTATAGTGGGATTTTGAATAATAAGCCTGGCGCATGGAAAAGATGGTGGGGTTTTTCAACAGAGGATTGCCAATCGGATGCTTATAATCCAAAGCCACATACCATCCACGATCTTCCTTCCACCCAATCCGGGGCGCAATCGTGTTTTTCTTATTCTTTAAATCATTGATCCATACGTCCCGGGAATAAATATGTTTATCTTTGACATATACCTTCACGTTTCTTGCAATAATACGATCGTTAGGTATTATCGTAATCGTTTTCGCCTTAACCGAAAGACAGGGAGAATGATTTACTGCAGGGCACCTCGTTGTCATCCCACCCTGATCGATGATAAATTTCCCGTTTTCAATAATGGCATGAGGCGCTTCATAGTAATCATGGTCATTCTTTTCCGGGTCCGGAGTAGAAACGCCTTTTAACTGCAATAATTCACCGGTCTTATTGTTAAAATTATAATGGGCCCAGCGTACGTTCGCCTGATTTTCCGGTTCCTGCAGGGTTCCGCCTTCCAGCAGCCACACATCCCCTGTTTTGGCATTTCCGACAGCCCTGGCAGAGACCAGTTGCATCGTTCCCTGTTCCAGCCGGACATTTCCCTCAATAATAAAGTCCCCGCTCTCATTTGCATACTGGGCATCATCGCCGGTTATCACCAGGGGAATGGCTTCTGCTTTTCCTTTTTTCTTTTTACCATCCTCAACAGCATTGTCTTTAACTAAAGAGGATTCCTCTTTTACCGGTAGCTTGTCAGAATTTTCCATCCCACCCTGAGGGACACGATCTGACAAAGAAGAGGTATTCGGCATGGCCGCAATCTGTTTTCGGGCCTGATATTCATATCCGCGGATTTCTTTTTCTGACTCAGGTTCAAAATTTTCATCCGTTTCCGATAAAAGCTCTTCTGCCTGTTCCTCCGCTTTCTTCAATGCCGTGTTCCGGGCCATCAACTCTGCAGCAGCTTTTGCAAACGATTCGTTCCCGTCTTTAGTCCTGACCGCCCGGGAATCATTCACTGCCGGCCCATAAGACTGATTTAACGGCGACTCATATTTCGCATCCGGGTCATATTCGTCTGGCGTCCGATCCGCTGCTGCATAAGCAGGAACGGCAACAGCCATGCCGGCCAGCAGAACGGAAACCATCAGTTTTCTTTTCATGAAGTCCTCCAACTATTATAAATATCCAGCTAACATTATATCACAAAACTGCAATAAAAAAAACACCGGCGTAACCTGAATACGCCGGTGTTTCACACCAAATTCCAGAAAGTATGTCTGAAATAACGCTGCGTCCTTACTTTTACATATATCTATTACTCTGCATTGGCTGTATTATCATCTACAACTACTTCAGTTCGTTGCTGCGGCTTCTGCCTCCTGATACACGATACCGCTGATTTTCTGGTCCTCTACCACCTGTACATAAGTCGTAGTGCCTATTTCGATTACTTTGGACTTGCCGGTCACAAACGCACCGCCCACGGCGCCGATAGGACCTAATACGATCATGCCGCCAATGGTGGCACCTGCCGCACCAATCGCAGTTTTTGCTTCCTGCTGGGCCAGTTTGCCAATATAAATGGGAACCTTACTGCCGTCAACTGCGAATACATGACTGAATTTTACATCAATACGGGCATCTCGGCCAAACGCCCCGGGCTGTTTTACCTTGGAAACTTCACCAAGACCGTCAGCGCCTTTTGACAGCACCAATACGTCATTTACATACAGATTATCCGCTACCCGGAAATGAACCGGATCGCCAGGCTGGGCAGTTTTGCTGTTCAGCTGAGACGTAAATTCAATCTTAATCAGAGAATCTTTAGGCAATACCACCGCTTCTACGGGAACCTGCCCGCCGGCATATGTGGTTTCCACCAGACGATCCAGACGCTGGTTCAGAGATCCACCCTGAATCTGTCCGAAAAGTGTATTCTCCAGTTCTTCAATCCTTGTCTTTGCCGGGCCGGCAGTAACTCTTGCATTCAGGCGGCTGTCCGCACCGTTCAGTTTCTGCAGAAAACTGCCGTTTCCGCCATTGGTACCACATATATATTCATACGTAGTTTGAATACGGTCCAGAATATTACGGCCGGAATCAGGCGCGCCGTAAATATCATCTTCCAGGCTTTCCATGCGCTCCATCATGGAACTGCTCTGATGGGTTCCGTACAAAGCGGTTTCAATCGCGTCCAGCTGTTCCGAAGCAACCGGCGCGGGCCCTTCCGCAAAGGCAAAAGAGGTCAGTCCCAGACACAGAGCCAGACCGACAATCAAAGAAACAAGCTTTTTCATCTGTCATCCCTCCGAAATCATTCTTCTGATACCAAAAACAACTATAGATAGAGTCCTTGTAATTGTATTATAGCATATTTAGTGGAAAGTCAACAAAAAAAATCATGATTTTTAACAATTTTTACAGAAAAAACAAAAATATGCCTCATTCTGCGGTTTGTCCAGATAAAACAGTTTTATTACGTCACGGACAGTATCAGGGAAAAAACAGACTAACTGCCACTGTTATCCAAAATCATAAAGGCTTCCACATGTAATACTGCATCTGCTTCCACCGTAATATGGCAGGACAGTTCCCGGTTCCAGTCCCGTAACAGATGCTGTTGCAGGTACTCTGCTTCCAGCGGATGTGCCACAAGCAGAATCTCTTTTGTACTTCCCTGTTTTTTCAACAGACCCCGGATACGCCGCTTGATTTCCAGCGCGATCGCCTCCTTGGACTGAACCCGGCCGCTGCCACTGCACACAGGACAGTCTGCAAACAGTACCGCTTCCAGATTCTGCCTCGACTTTTTCCTGGTTATCTCCACCAGGTTCAGGGCTGTTATATCCTGTACCCGCGGCCGCATCTTATCCCCGGTAAACGAAGCCTCCAATACGGCCAGTATCTCCTGCCGGTTTTCCTCACTGTGCATATCAATGAAATCTACGACGATAATTCCGCCAATGTCCCGCAGGCGCAGCTGATGGGCAATCTCCCGGGCGGCCTGCCGGTTGATCTCCATAATGGTCTCTTCCAGATTATTTTTGCCGCTGTAGCTGCCGCTGTTCACATCAATCACTGTCATGGCCTCTGTGTGATCTATGACCAGATAGCCTCCGCTGGGCAGTTCCACCCGGCGGTCCGCCAGGGAAGCCAGCGTTTCGCCCACGCCAAGACCGGAAAACACATCTTCCCCGCTGTCCCACAGCCGAAGTTTCGTGTCCTCTGCAACCTGCATTCCTGCAAGCAATGCCTGTATGCGCTGAAATGTTTCCCGGTCATCAACAATGACCTCTTTAACATCCCTGGTAAAATAGTCGCGTACCATACGAACTGACAAATCCAGTTCGCGGTGCAGGAAAGCCGGGGCTTTCGCCCGTTTCGACCGTGCTTCCACCACATTCCATTCCGCAACAAGGCTTGTAATATCCGATTCCAATATGTCTGCCTCAACGCCTTCCGCTTCTGTACGGATTACAATGCCCATCCCGGCCGGCTTCCATTTTTCTGCCAGCTTGCGAAGCCGGATCCGTTCCGGCTCGTCTGTTATCCTCCGGGAGATACCAATGGTATCCGAAAAAGGGAACAATACGGCATAGTGGCCCGGGAAGGTAATCTCCCGGCTGGCTGTCGGACCCTTAGTACCCCTTGGATCTTTGATAATCTGGATCATCACCGACGCGCCTTCTGTCAGATCCTGAGAGTCACCCAGATACAAAAACGCATTCTGATCCAGCCCGATATCAATAAAAGCAGCCTGTATCCCCTTCACCACATTGCTGACGCGGCCCAGGAAGATACTTCCCACCAGATGGGCAGACATGGCCCGTTCTACCATATACTCACGCAATACCCCATCCTGTACCAGTCCCATGCGGACTTCCTCCGGGGTACTGCTGATAATAATCTGCTGCGGCATCGGTCTTCCTTCCTTTCCGTCAGTCTTAACACATTTTTCATTACCGGATCATAACAACGATTCAGGCAGCTTTATCCTGTCGTTTCCTTACTCATGCGTAAACAATGTGTCCAGCATGGGCCACATATTTCCCTTCTCATCCACCCGGTACAGATCCAGCCGTTCGATATCTGCCTTTTCCACTGGCAGCTGCAGTCCATACTGTTCATTCAGCGTATTCACCAGATCCACTGCTTTCATACTGCCATTATGGGTGATCCGGCAGTGGAAGTGCAGTATAGTTTCCGTTTCATTCTGTACAGCGTCAATTTTTGGTATATAAAACTTAACATCAACTTTCTTTACTTTCTCTTTAGCTTTCGGCGCCTGCTTGGTAAAAATTACCTCCTCCGCCTGATTAAATCTTTCAACAGCAGAGGCTATGTCTCCCGTCCAGGGCAGGGTCACCCGGTATTCCGCACCGCCTGCCACGCTCATGAGGGCCGGCGCGCTGTTTTCCACCGCGTCCACGGCCAGCACCCGGATACCCCGGGGCAAGGCGTTCTTTAACGCTTCTGCCGCTTCCAGAGGATGGACCGGCTCCGTCAGTTCCAGTTCCACAAACTCTGCATAGCTGACCACGCCAACCCCTAATGCGGAAGCCAGGGAATATTTCATATGAGGATTAAAGCCCTGCGAGTAGGCTGCCGGTAACCCGGCCCGCCGTATAGCCCTGCCAATAGTGCGCACATATTCCAGATGGGAAATGAAACGGATCTCTTTCTCTTTGGTAATCTGAAAACGCAGCTTCATTCCGCATCACCTCCCTGCGGCCGCAGACCGGGCCGTTGTGTTGCAGCACTGTAGCTGATATTGTCTCCGCCCGCCATCTTTTCCGTAAGAAACGCAAAGCCCATTTCTTCCGACGCATCGTAGGCCCTGCCGCTCCAGTCCATGACCGGAACCCCCAGCCGCTGACACACTCCGCAGCCGTTGCAACGACCCTGCCGGCAATCCGGTGTCAGCATCTGCTGCTGTGCTTTCTTGTACTCACTGGCCAGGAACGCCCGGTTCACCGCAGGCTGCAGATGCTCCCAGGGGAACACTTCCTTTTCGCCCCGCACACGGTGATTATAAAAATCAGGATCCAGCCCGCAGTCCTGCAACGCCTGCTGCCAGCGGTCATAGTCAAACACATCTGCCCACCCGTCAAAGCGCTGGCCGCGCTGCCAGGCCAGATATAAAGCCCTGCCTAACCGGCGGTCCCCTCTGGCAAATATGCCTTCCATGATGCTGGTCTTGCCGTCATGATACTGGAATGTTATGTTTTTAACACGTGTCGCTTCAATCAGAAGCCCCTGCTTCCGGTGAATTTCCTCCAGGGTATCCTGTGGCGCCCACTGGAATGCTGTGTAAGGTTTCGGTACAAAAGAAGAAGCGCTGATAGTCACCTGACAGCCGCCCTTGCCTGTGATCTCTTTAAACTTCCACTGTACCTTCTTTGCCAGCTGGGCAATCGCCAGCACGTCTTCATCGGTTTCACCGGGAAGCCCGATCATAAAATACAGTTTTACTTTTTTCCAGCCGTTTTCAAACGCCGCGCTCACCGCATGCAGCAGATCCTCTTCCGTAACGCCTTTGTTGATCACGTCACGCATCCGCTGGCTGCCCGCTTCCGGCGCAAAGGTGAGCCCGCTCTTCCGCACTGCCTGCACCTTTTTGGCCACATCCACGCTGAACGCGTCAATACGCAGACTGGGCAGGGACACGCTGACCTTTTTGTCTTTAAAGTCTGCAATCATCGTATCCAGAAAAGGCCCCAGGCAGGAATAATCTGCCGTGCTGAGGGATACCAGGGAAATTTCTTCATATCCCGTATTCTCCACCTGCTTATGGGCGATTTCCCGCAGCACTTCCGGCCGGCGTTCCCGCACCGGACGGTACACCATCCCCGCATGGCAGAAACGGCAGCCCCGGCTGCAGCCCCGGAACACTTCCAGCATGATCCGGTCATGGACGATCTCCCCAAAGGGCACCACCGGCGCCGTAGGAAAATCCACGGTATTCAGATCCGCCACCACCCGCTTCGTCACCGTGGCCGGCGCATCCGGTGTATTGGAAGTCACTGTCTGAATCGTATTATCTTCATTATAGGTAACATCATAAAAGGAAGGAACATACACGCCCGGAATCCGCACCACCCGGTGCAGGAACCCCTGCCTGCCTCCGGGCTTTCCGTCCCGTTTCCAGGTCTGGTAACAGGCCAGCACCTCCGGCAGGGCCTCCTCCCCTTCTCCCAAAATTGCAAAATCAAAAAAATCGGCCAGGGGTTCCGGGTTGAACACACAGGGGCCGCCTACCACCACAAAGGGTTCCTCTTCACCCCGTTCCGCTGCCAGCACAGAAACCCCGCCCAGGTCCAGCATATTCAGGATATTGGTATAGCTCAGCTCATACTGCAGGGTAAAACCCACCAGGTCGCATTCACAAAGAGCCTTTTTTGTCTCCAGCGTGGTCAGCACAATTTTGCGTTCCCGCATCAGCTGTTCCATATCCACCCAGGGAGCATAGACCCGTTCAGCCGCAACGCCTTCCATCTTGTTCACAAGATGATATAAAATTTTAAAGCCCAGATAGCTCATGCCCACTTCGTATACATCGGGAAAGGCCAGTGCGATCCGCACCTCTGCTTCTTCTTTAAAAATACTGCCAAACTCCCCGCCGGTATACCGGGCCGGTTTCTTCACCGCTGCCAGCATGTCTATGGCCAGTTCTTTGTTCATGTGAGAGCCTCCAACCAGTCTTAACTACCTATAAATAATATAACATATGCTTACGCCATCCGTTCGCAATTTACAACCTGGCATATACGGATACCAATGTAAGGAGACGCTGCTTAAAATTGCAGCCTTGTGTGCCGGACATTAATGTTAAGCAGCACGCCTGCCATCAGCATATTCGTAGTGAGGGAACTGACCCCGTAGCTGAGAAACGGCAGCGGCACCCCCGTCACCGGCATAATACCAATGGTCATGCCAATATTTACCAGCACGTGGAACAGATACATGCCGGTAATGCCGGCAGCCAGCAACGTTCCAAAACGGTCTTCCGCGTTCAGGGCGATGGTCAGACCACGCCAGATCAGTACCATATATAATAGCAGGATCAGAACTGCGCCCACAAACCCGAACTCTTCCCCCGCCACCGCAAAGATAAAATCCGTGTGGTTTTCCGGCAAGAAATCGAGCTGGCTCTGGGTTCCCTGCATCCAGCCCTTGCCCCACAGCATGCCGCTGCCGATGGCGATCTTGGACTGGATCACATGATACCCGGCCCCGAACGGATCCAGTTCCGGATCCAGAAAAACGCGGATCCGGTTCCGCTGGTATTCATGCAGAAACTGCCACAACACCGGCGCTATACAAACAAACACACCCGTCAGGGCAGCAATCCATTTCAGTTTAAACCCGCAGACCCAGAACATAGAAAAGGCAATTGCCCCGAAAACCAGGGCTGTACCAAGATCCGGCTGCCGCAGCACCAGTACAAACGGTACCAGCATAAACACACAGGCGGGCAGATAATCCTTCCACTGTTCCAAATATTCACTCCGTTCATCTAAAAAAGCAGCCAGACAGACGATCATGAACGCCTTGGAAAACTCACTGGGCTGGAATGTCACCGGACCAATCTGGATCCAGCGCTGGGCTCCCAGGGATGCATGGCCGAAAAACATAACTCCCAGCAGCAGCAAGACCGTAAAGCCGTATAAGGGCAGGGCAATCCGTTTCAGCGAATGGTAATCCATGGAAATGATTCCCACGGCCAGCAGAACATCAACCAGCAGAAACAGCCCCTGCCGCTGCACAAACCGGTTGCTTCCCGTCACCAGCGCATCCCCATGGGTGGCGCTGGCGATCAGCACCATGCCGATCCCCGTCAGCAATAGCAGAGTCAATATTAAAATCCAGTCCAGATTGCGTATGTAACGACGCAATGTATTCGTTCCTCTCTATTATTCCTTATGCAATGTCTCTTTTTCCGTTTTCAGCCTGCCCGTCAGATAATCCTCCAGAACCTCATACACAACAGGCCCGGAAGCCGTAGCCCCATACGTTCCCTGCTCCACGATGCAGGCGATGGCCAGATCCGGTTTTTCCGCAGGAGCATAGGCAATGAACCAGCCATGGTCCTGCCCATGCGGATTTTCCGCGGTACCTGTCTTGCCTGCCACCGGCACCGGCAGATTCGCAAACCAGGCGCCGGTCCCGCCCGGCTGGGTCACACCCTTCAGGCCTTTCTGAATCAGTTGAAGGGTACGGTCTTCCAAATCCAGTTTGCGGCTGGCAGGGCGTTTCGGTATTTCATGCACGCTGCCATCCGCATTGACGATCTTTTCCACCAGATACGGAGGATGGATTACCCCGTCCGCCGCAACAGCGGCCAGCATCTGGCAGATCTGCAAGGGGGTCACCAGGGTCAGCCCCTGTCCGATGGACGCATTAAACGTATCCCCCAGTGTCCACTCTTCGTTAAATACTTTCTTCTTGGCTGCAGGCCCCGCAATCATCCCGGCAGACTCTCCCGCCAGTTCAATGCCGGTCGGTTTGCCAAGCCCATACTTTTCCGCATAGGCATTCAGGTTCTCAATACCGGCCCGACGTCCCATTTCATAAAAGTATACATTATCCGACATGGCAAAGGCCGTCTGGAAATTAATCCAGCCCAGCGCTTCCCCGCCGGCGTTTCCCATATCGGCCAGCCAGTGCCTGCCGGAGTCAAAAATCAGTTCTTCCGGCGTCACTTTATGTTTGTCCAGAGCCGCCGAGCCGGTTACTACTTTAAATGTGGAACCGGCCGGATATTCCCCGTTGATGACTTTATTCGTCAGCGGATGGAATACATTTTCATTGATCAGTTTCCAATGGGCTGTGGAAATACCGCCTACAAACCAGTTGGGATCGTATCCCGGGCGGGAAACCAGGGCCCGCACCGCACCGGTGTTGGGATCCATGGCAACCGCCGCCGCCCCATACGCATTCGGCGCGATCCCGCTGGTGCGCAATGCATTCAGCTGTTTATCCAGCACCCGCTCCAGATCCTGCTGCAGGGCAAAATCGATCGTCAGCACCAGCCCTTTACCGGAAACCGGCGCCTGTCCCGCCAGTTCGCGGACGACCTTGCCCCGTACGTCCACTTCTTCGGTTTTGCGTCCGGTCTTACCGCGCAGCACACTGTCATAGACAAACTCCAAGCCTTCCTTACCCACAATGCTGCCCGGTGGAAGCCCCTGATATTTTCCCTGCTTTAACTGCTCCTCCGAAACCTCGCCTACATAGCCCAGCACATGCGCTGCCGTTTCCTTATACAGATAATGCCGCATGGGCTGCAGGTCCAGCGAAATCCCGGGGAGGTCTTTCATGTGTTCTTCCAGCAAGGTAATCTCCCGGGATGTCAATTCACTCTTCAAGACAGTCTGTTCATAGCTGCCTGACGCCCGGTCTGCCTTTTTCCGGACCACGTCCGGCTGCATTTCCAACAGACGGGCCAGCAGCGCCACTTCCTCATCAGAGAACGTATAACCTGCCTGCAGACTGAGCACATACCCCGGAGAACTGTCCGCCAGCACCTTGCCATGCACATCCAGGATCCGGCCCCGGGGCGCCATGATGACCGCACTGCGCATCCGGTTACCGTCGGCCTGCTTTCCGTAATACATTCCTTTATACAGCTGCAGCCAGGCCAGCCGCCCGCCTAACAGCACAAACACAGCAAGCGCCACTGCAAGCATCTTTTTTAACCGATCCGCAGAGGTTTGGTTCAGCAATGCAAAAATCCTTTCCGTCTCAGTCTGTCAATCTGGTTCCGCACACAGTACAACCAACCGGCAACCATCGTACCTTATCAAATCACACCGGCTTGTCTAATACGTCAGGTCCTCCTCGGCCACCCACCGGTATACCGCTAGCAGGATCCGGGTGACCGGCAATGTGAGCAACATATTTCCCAGGCAATACAACAACGTGTCCTGCATATACAGCGATACAACCGTTTTGCCAAAGCCTCCCAGCCACAGTACCGGTATCGCATATAAAATACGCAGCAGCAAACTGAGGCCCCCGACGATCAGCACATGATAACCGTAATTGTTTTTGAAGATCATTTCCTTGATGCTTCCGATGCCGTATCCAGCCAGACCCCGGGTCAGCAGATAAAAACCGAACACAGCCGGCGAAGAAATATCCTGCAACAGCCCAAAGGCAAGCCCGCAGAACAAGCCAGCCCGGGCGCCGTAAAACAACCCGATACTATAAATAAAAAGCAAGGGCAAATCAAAAAACAAATTGCCCCCGAAACACCCCAAAGAAGTCGTCTGCAACACCAGTACAACAAACGCTGCGGCGATCCACGACCACGCCCTCATGGTTTTGCCTCCCCGGCTTCTTCCGCTATTTCCTTTTCGATACGCCGCTTCACATCTTCCTGTAAAATCACAAACACCCTGTCCGGATGCGCTAAGTCCGCTGCCGGTTCAATCTGTGCCAGTTGCTGCAAACCGGTCACGTCCGCTTCCACCCGGCTGACCGTACCGATAAACAACCCTGCCGGATACTTACCGCCAAGGCCACTGGTCACCAGCATGTCTCCGGCTTTCACATCGTCATCCCGGCCAAAATACTCCGCCTGCAGCAGGGAACGGTTCGGCCCCAGGCCCGTCAGCACACCCACTGCCCGGGATTCCTTTCGCAGTACCTTAACCCCCATTCGGGACCGGTTTGCCGAGATCAGCATAAACCGGCTATAGTTCCGGTACACCTGGTCTACCACGCCTGCCACGCCTTCGCTGGTGGTCACCACCATATCGGGGCGGACCCCGTCAGTACTGCCTTTATCCAAAAAGAAAAACTCGTGCAGATCACCCAGACCCATGCCCACAACGCGGGCCGGCAGCAAGGTCAGTTCCTTCCGCTGCTGTTTATAGCCTGCCATGGCCTGCAGTTCCTTGTTTTCTGTTTCCAGCAGCTTCAACCGGTATTCCGCGCTGCGAAGGTTGTCCAGTTCTTTTTTCAGCCGGGCATTCTCCTCCTGCAGCGTAGCATTCAGCCGTTGGCTGTCACGGAAAGACGAAACCCCGTCGCTGATCTGGCGAACAATTGCATTCACAGGCAGCAATACCGTATTAACGACCGCATTCACCAGAGGAAAGCGCCACCGCTGATGCACCGCCAGGATCATGCAGGCACACAGGCCCAGTACCGCCAGTACCGTCACAAACTGCTGTTTTTTCATCATGTATCATTTCAACCAGCACACAACTTTGTAAATCCATCACGGTTCTGTGTATACGCATAGTTACACAGCCAACGCATGCTTCGGGAACTGTGCCATTATTTCACAGTTCCTTACAGCTTGCTGCTGGAAGCCATAAAACCTTTCTTATAAGTATCAATATTTTCTACGCAGATACCGGTGCCCAATACCACGCAGGCCAGTGCTTCATCGCTGACAAACACGGGCATGCCGGTCTCTTTGCTGATCAGCTTGTCAAGGTTCCGCAGCAACGAAGATCCGCCCGTCATGATAATGCCATGATCAATAATATCAGAAGCCAGTTCCGGCGGTGTCCGCTCCAGCGTATTACGCACCGCATCCACAATATTCGCCACCGGTTCCGCAATACCGGTGCAGACCTGATTGGCATTGATCATCAGATTCTTAGGCAGGCCGCTGATCAGATCCCGGCCCCGGATTTCCATCGTATCCGGATTATCCACAAACATGGCTGTACCTAACGTGATCTTGATCTGCTCTGCTGTCCGTTCGCCAATCAGCAGGCTGAAGGTCTTGCGGATATAGCGGGAAATCGCATCGTCAATGGCATCCCCGCCGGTACGGATGGAACGGGAAACTACAATACCGCCCAATGAGATGACAGCCACTTCACAGGTACCGCCGCCAATATCTACGACCATGCTTCCGGTCGCTTCCTGTACCGGAAGCCCGGCACCGATTGCCGCTGCCATGGGTTCCTCGATCAGATAAGCCTCCCTGGCCCCTGCCTGAATCGCCGCATCCACAACGGCTCGCTTCTCCACTTCCGTCACCCCGCTGGGAACCCCAACAACGATACGGGGGCGAATCAGCGAATGAAACCCGATTGCCTTATGGATAAAATATTTCAGCATAGACTGGGTAATGTCAAAGTCTGCAATAACGCCATCCTTCATGGGACGGATCGCAATAATAGTACCCGGCGTACGGCCGATCATCTGCTTGGCCTCTGCGCCAATTTCCAGTACCTCATTTGTTTCACTGTCTACCGCCACTACCGAAGGCTCGCGGATAATGATGCCTTTCCCTTTACAATGCACCAGCGTATTGGCGGTGCCAAGATCGATCCCCAGATCGTGGGAAAATCTGCCAAATATGCTAAACATGCTGCTTTCACCCCATACAATCTTCCAAAAACCGTACAGTTCTCTGCCTTTGCGGAAAAACTGCCCGGGAACAAGTGTTATTCCGAAATGTTAACAGACCAGACTACAGATCGCCATGTTCCTTGAAACTGTAATATCTGCCGTCGCCGATCACAAGATGATCCAGCAACGGAATGCCCAGAACGATTCCTGCTTCCTCCAGTGCATTCGTAAGCTTACGGTCCTCCATACTTGGATAGGGATCGCCTGAAGGATGGTTGTGGGCTACCAGAATGCTGGCCGCGTGGGCCGTCACGGCAGGTGCGAACACTTCCCGGGGATGTACCACGGCGCTGGTCAGCGACCCTTCCGCAATCTGTTCCGTTTTTATGATCCGGTTCTTCGTATTTAACAGCAGGACCAGGAATTTCTCATGTGTTTCATTCCGTAGTCTGCCCATCAGGTATTGCGCTCCGTCACCCGGTGAGGCGATATGTTCGGATTCAATCGCTGATGCGCAGGCTATCCGCCTTCCCAGCTCCATGGCAGCTAATATGCGGGCCGCCCGGGCATTGCCAAGTCCTTTGATGTGCTGGAATTCCTGCACCCTCTGCCAGCGTGCCACCTGTCGGTACAGTCCTTCGTTACGGGTCATCTCTTCCGCAATGCGCAGCGCGGAATGCTCTTTCGTCCCGCTGCCAATCAGGACCGCCAGCAGTTCCGCATTGGATAATGCTTCCGCTCCTTTGGTACAAAGCCGCTCTCTCGGGCGATCCTCCTCGCTCATCTCTTTAATTTTAAAATCCGGCAAACTATCCACTCCTTTTATAAAAATAATATTTTAAATTGTCTGTGCAGGAACCGTTTTCATCGCGACCAGGTATCGTTTCACTTATTTAAACGGTTTTCCCGCACAGGTAACTCCCTTATCTCCCGCTATACAGGAACGATTTCGGTTTCTCCGCCATCTCTTTTGCTTCTTCTTCCACATTGATCTGGTATTCTACCGGCTCAATTTCCGCAACCGTCAGCTGTTCCTTTTTGCTGATGGCGTCGCGGCGGAAAATCTTGATATAGTTATAGGCAATAAACAGCCAGGCAAGCACACTGCCGCCCACAAAGGGCCAGAACCAGAAGTCCATATGGAAATATCCGGCCAGGGCATACCCAAAGATGCCGCCCGCCGCAAGGCACAAAATGGGAAGGGCTGCCTGGAACAGCTTGGCCTTCTTCTCGTCCACCTTGCGGTATTCAATGATTACATTGTCCCCGGGGTGGGCACTGATCGGGTTCCAGCAGTCAATATAAGCCCGCAACCCACGCTCCGTAGTCTCTTTAAAATTAACGCGAACCTTGGCGCGCTCGCCATGCGTCTCCGTTACCGTTCCTTTAATCACGTGAAAACTCCTCTCTTATGCGTACGGGTAAAAACAAAGGTATCCGATAGCAATGGCAAAAATCAGGCCATACATGGCCAGAGCCACCAACAGCCCCTGCCAGGTACGGGGATAACCGAAATTCATATATTCACCGAAAATCCCACGCCGGTTCAGCAGCGTGTAATTGGTACGGCGCTTGAACCACAACGCTTTCCGCTCACTGCCAAGAAGCTTTGCCGTAATTATGAAAATGAAAAATGAAAGAAAAAACACGGTAAACAGCCGGTTTGCAAACGCCTGGGTCGGCACCGTGGAAAGATCAACCATACAGAAAACTCCCATCCGCTGCCAGACTCTGGCAGCACACTATCATTTACACCTGCAAAATCCAGTAAAACATTAAAACTCAAGATACTTGTCCGGCATTAACCGCACCAGTTCTTTCAAGAACTCATCACTGCAGCAGAAGATGACCGCTGCAAGCCCTTTTCCTTCCTTAAACGCCAAAATACGGGTAGGATTCGCATCCGCCATATTGTACCGGTGGATGTAATGCTTGATCCGGGTCCGGCGGAAAAAGTCGTGCCGGTAATGCTTGGCAAAGCTTTCCGTCCTGGTCAGGTCCACTTTGTAGCTTCCCTGCTTCCATAAACCGATGGTCACAATCTCCAGTTCATTCTGGCGCAGGATGATCTCATAACGGTAATATACCTTCCAGATCCAGAGCCCCAGCCAGAGAAAATTCAGCCCCATACCGATGGGACTGATCATGCCGGTACTGTTAAAACGGAACCCTTCATAGGCCCAGCTGCAGCAGATTGCCAGCAACGCCATATACGCCAGCCCCATTTTGCCGCTGCCCCGGGTCGTGGTTTCCCGACAGATTTCCTTATTCTTCAAAAAACTCCCTCCAATACGTGTGAACGTTTCAGCGAGACACACTGATTCATCTTAAAATTTGCCATATTATTATAACAGAAATGAAATAAAAAAGATAGAGGAAGAAGCAGAATTCATTTTATATTTTACAACTCCGTAAACATTTAAACCAAAAAACTTAAAAGGGACTGCAACAATTGTTACAGCCCCTTAAATATCAATTACTATTCAGTTAAATCCTAACTGCTGACCAGTTAAATCTGTCAGCCAACGTTACAGGATTCAATTAGAACGTTACAGCCAGCTGGCTCCACAGGGTCTTGGCTTTAATGTCGGTTTCCTTGCCCTTCAGGTCAAAGTATTCAACAGTAGCAACCATGTTCTTGGCAATGGTTACATCGCCTGCAATGCTCCAGCCTTTGAAACCTTCGTCAAGAAATGCCATTGCGTCGCCATCCATGGTATGGGCAACAAAGGTGCCTACACCCTGGTTATAATATTTACCGGTTAAGCCCCAGGAACCTACTTTATCTGCAGCCGCTCCGCCGTAAGTTGCCGTAACAACAAGGCCTTTCGTAGAAGCATCAGGGTTAACAGCATAGCCATCTACATCAGATTTCAGGAAAATTGCGCCCAGGGATGCATTGCCGAAATCATATTTTGCCTGAATGCTCCAAACTCCATTGTCATCAAGCGCATCGCTGAAATCCGCCATTTTGGCGTTCTTGGAATCATAAATGGTTGCATCTTTGAATTTATCATAGGCTGCATTCAGAGATAACTTACCCACTTCGTAACCAATGTTTGCGCCATAGAACTTATCATAACTTATCCAATCCGGATTAAGTAATCCGCTTGCAAGGTCTATTCCGTCAGCCGGTTTGCCGTAGTAAGCGCCAAATTTCAGTTTTTTGCCATATTCAATCTTAACGCCATCCATACGGGTATCATACAGGTTGGCATCGCCCAGCTGGAAGTCATGACGGCCGGCAGTAACCTGCAATCCGCCCAGACGGCCTTCGATGTATGCACGCTGGAAATTGGTACCTTCGTCGCCGGCATTATTGGACAGGTCCTGCCAGTTCTGCAGCATGCCAACATAATTCCAGTTGTCATTTACCTTGCCGGTAAACCAGATACGGCTACGCAGTGCAGTGCCGTAAGATTTATACCCGTCAAACTTATCAGACGCATAATGATAACGGAACTGACCGGTGATCTTTACGTTGTCAGCTTTCTTTTCCAGAGCAGCTACGCGAACGCCCAGCGCATCCAGTTCGTCTGCAAATTCAGCAGCCAGTTTGTCGGTGTTGGCGCCTTTTGCCATAGCTTTCGCTACGATCTGGGCCATTTCATAACGGGTCATCAGACGGTCGCCACGGAAGGTGTCGTCGCCATAGCCTTCGATTACGCCGGCAGCCGCTAATTTAGCGATGCTGTCATAAGCCCAGTGTCCAGCCGGAACGTCGCTGAACGGATTTGCGGCATAAGCAGAAGCGGTTACGCCTAATGCCATTGCCATTGCCAGTACTAAAGATTTCTTCATTTTGTTTTCCTCCTTCTCAGAAAAACCTTTAAAATTTATTATAAGGTGCTTTCGGAGAAAAGGCATTATCCGTGTCCGCTCGAGTGACCGTGTTTCCTCTGCATCACAGATACATCGTTTCTCCTGTTCACACCGTATAACCTTTTATGATAACAATCCAAATTACAGTTTGTAAATTTCTTTGCTTATTATAACAAATAACATTAAATTTTGTAAAGTCCTAATTTGAAAACTATCAAAGCTTTCAACAATAACTATATAACCAAATGACCGGAGCGATTTACACCCCGGTCACGAAAATATCACTATTGCTGTCAGGCTCAATAACGATTCTTCTTTTTGTTGTTATCTTTAAGGGTACGGTAGATGTACCGTTTCAGTTCCCTGGCAAACGCCTCCTGCTGCCAGTCCGTACGTAAGGTCAGAACTTCCTCAATTTCATCCTTGTAATACATTTTTTCATGCGTATATTTGCCCGTTAAACGGTTATAGGCAGCATATTCGCCCTTCATAAAAATCTCCAAAGTCGGTTCCCTGCGGAAATTCAGCCCTCTTTCTTTCACTTCGTCCACCCGCATGGCAAGTGCGATTTCCGCATCAGTTTTCTCGCAGAGGTCTTTCAGTGTGGCCTGGTCAAAGTTTTTCAGCCCCTCGTCAGGAATGACAGCGGCAACTTTTTCGTCATCCAGCAACTCATATTCCGGATACTGGAACTTATCGATTATAATGTCCCAATAATAGCCGTTAAAATCAGCTGCCCGTTCCACCAGCTCGTCATTCGTCTGGAGCGGCACAACGGCAACCCGTGCCGCTTCCGCCGTACCGGTAAACGGAACCTGCATAAACATGACAGCTAAAATGACAGCCAAAAGCGAAAATATTTTTTTCATTTTCTTTCCTCCTCCATCAAAAAAGATCTAATGACAGCAATGCTAAAACGCTAAAATCCAATTAACCGATCCATGATTCAAGTGCTGCAAACATAACGAACTGCAAATGAAATTCATTGCTTCATATGTTACCACATTTCTTAAAATAGTTCCAGTCATTTTTGTGTCTTTTCTTCGAATCTTTTTTGAATCTTAATAAAAAAACAGGACCGCCGAAGCGATCCTGTTTCATTTTAAACTCTCACTGTATTTTTAGCTGGAAGTTACTCTTTTCCCGTATTAGAACCTAACCTGCAGTTCACTCCAGGTCGTGCGTGCTTTAATGTTGGAATTGCTATAACCTTTCAGGTCGTAGTATTCAACACCGAGTCTCATGTTCTTTGCAATGGTGTAGTAACCGCCGACTTTGTAGCCTTTAAAGCCGCCGCCAGTAGCATCCTTGTATGTTTCTGTAAACATCCAGGCATCGCCACCCATGGTGTGAATGATATTCACGCCGTCGCCCAGTTTATAATATTTTGCTTCCAGACCCCAGCTGCCGGGTTTATTGTATTTAGCGCCGCCGTAACGAAGCGTTGCTACAATGCCGTCGTCATTCTTAACTGTATCAGAATTAGATTTCAGATATGCGCCATCAATAGTGAAATCGCCGAATTTGAACGTTGCGCCAACGTCAAAGATAGCATTGTCATCACGGGTCTTATCATCATTATCTTTAAATTCATCATAACCTGCGTACAGGGTTACCGCCTTGCCTAAATCTGCAGCCGCATTAACGCCCCAGGTCTTCGTCCAGCCTTCACCGCCGCAAACAGTACCGGCGCCGGTACGCCATTTCGTAGTAGCAGGTTTTCCGTAATAACCGCCAATCCTTACATTTTTACCATACGATACTTCAATACCGTCCATCTTGTCATCATAGATATCGCCTTCCGCGGTACGGGTATGATACATTCTGCCTGCGGTAATATTCAGCCCGCCTAAACGGCCAAACAGGCAAGCGGTGGTAAAACGGGTGAGTTCATTGCCCACATTATCATCCAGAGGCTGTCTGTTTTCCAAAACGCCGAAATAGCTCCAGTTGTCGTTTACCTTCCCGCTGAAGTTAAGACGGGAACGCAACTGCTGAGTATAGCTTGCGCCGTTGTAGTCAACATTATCGCCTTTGCTATGAGCATAATGCCAGCGAACCTGGCCGGTAATCTTTACGTTGTCAGCTTTCTTTTCCAGAGCCGCTACGCGAACGCCCAGCGCATCCAGTTCATCTGCAAATTCAGCAGCCAGTTTGTCGGTGTTGGCGCCTTTTGCCATAGCTTTCGCTACGATCTGGGCCATTTCATAACGGGTCATCAGACGGTCGCCACGGAAGGTGTCGTCGCCATAGCCTTCGATTACGCCGGCAGCCGCTAATTTAGCGATGCTGTCATAGGCCCAGTGGCCGGCCGGTACATCGGAGAACGGGTTGGCAGCATAAGCAGAAGCGGTTACGCCTAATGCCATTGCCATTGCCAGTACTAAAGATTTTTTCATTGCGTTTTCCTCCTTTTAGAAAAACTTTTTGTGATTTATTACAAAACGTTTTTCTGCTCCGGAGTCTTGCGTTTCCTGCGCGAGTGGCCATGTTTCCTCTGCATCCCGCAATCAATCCTTCACAGAATCACATTTGCAACCCAATTGAAAACCATTTTAATATGCAATCGGAAGTTATTGAGAATTATTTTTATTAGCTATGATATCATGATTATCTTTTCTTGTCAAGATTATATCTGAAAAATGCTTTCTATATATACTAGTCATAATTTATCATTATATCTTTATGATTTTGAATAATGTAAGCCATAATTAAAAACGGAGCCGCCGAAGCGACTCCGTTCACAATTTTTGTTGCTTATTTAACTACTGGCATGATGCGTTCCATCTTGTATGCAACACTATCATATCCTCTGGCTCTCGTCAGATTAGAAAGTTACTACCAGTTCGCTCCACAGGGTCTTGGCTTTTTCGCCGTCCATGTATCCGCGACCCTCGAAGTCCCAATACTCAACGCCGGCAACCATGTTCTTCGCTACAGTGTATTTAGCAACTGCATACCAGCCTTTGAAACCGCTGTCATAGAACGGGGCAACTGACCTGCTGGTATCCCAACCGTTAGCAACGCTGATACCGGCCGGAGCATGATAGTACTTAACGCCTAATCCCCAAGTGCCGGGTTTGGCTGCTTTGGCGCCCTTAATATCAAGGCCGACTAAAAAGCCGTTATCGGGCTGATCATAGTATTTGGTATTATCATTACTGGTATGTAAGTAGGTCGCTGCCAGGCTAATATCTTTGCCAAATTTGAACTTGGCGCCTGCATGGATAATTTTGTCGTCTTTATAATAAGAATCGGGAGAATCAAACTGGTCATAACCAGCATATACATTTACGCCTTTAAAATCGCCGGCCAGGCTGGCGCCATACATTTTATCCGGTTTAATTCCCATAGCTTTGGCATTTGCATTGGTCGGTTTGCCATAGTACGCATTCAGTTTAACGGCTTTGCCATAGGTAAAATCCACACCATCCATACGGCTTCCGTAAATCATGTTGTCAAACAGGCCTTTCTGCATACGGCCGGCAACTACTTTCATGCCGCCCAGACGGCCCTGCAAGTATGCGCGCTGGAAATTGGTATCCTCATTGCCGGCATTATCGGTCAGATCCTGCTGATTTTCCAGCATACCTACATAGGTCCAGCTGTCATTTACCTTGCCGTTGAACCAGATACGGCTACGCAGTTTGCTTTCGTAGCCGTCTGCTTTAGCAGAGGGTGCATTAACGGCCAGATTTTTAAAATGTGCATAATGATAACGGAACTGACCGTTGATCTTTACATTGTCAGCTTTCTTTTCCAGAGCGGCTACGCGAACGCCCAGGGCATCCAGTTCGTCTGCAAATTCAGCAGCCAGTTTGTCGGTGTTGGCACCTTTGGCCATTGCTTTCGCAACAATCTGAGCCATTTCATAACGGGTCATCAGGCGGTCGCCACGGAAGGTGTCGTCGCCATAGCCTTCGATTACGCCGGCAGCTGCTAATTTAGCGATGCTGTCATAAGCCCAGTGGCCGGCCGGTACATCGGAGAACGGATTGGCAGCATAAGCAGAAGCGGTTACGCCTAATGCCATAGCCATTGCCAGTACTAAAGATTTTTTCATAGTGTTTTCCTCCTTCTTAGAAAAACAAATTTGTATTTATTACAAAACGTTTTTCCTTCCGGATTCCCTGCACGCTTCCTGCTCGAGTGACCTTGTTTCCTCTGCATCACATGCATTCAATCTTTCCGGAACAACGTCTGTAATCCACAAAAGGCAGACTATAAGAATCTTATAATCCAAATAGACTGTACCACTTTGTTGAAATTTTGTCAAGTTTTTTTATAAAATTTTTAAGCTATTCTCAATAACAGGAAGTTTTATATAGACTGTCAAATCCCGATTCTTAATATATGAGTAGAGGCTTTCACAGTCTCTGCTCTTTCTTTATGATGAAGGTGATTGGCCTGACGTAATTCCCGATTGGGACACCA